>CASBQM010000720.1 GCA_949127645.1 Synechococcales cyanobacterium PMM_0036 | reverse complement strand
CTTCAGCTACTAAATCTAGGTCAAGTCCCGGATTCGGTGCATCTGCAACTGGACTCGATTCTTTTGCCCTAAATTCTCCTTCTACCTTAAATACACAGAGCTGGATTGTTCTCTACATAGCGCTCAACTGGGCTGCCAATCTGTTGCCCTGGCTAGAAGTGACGCGCTGCGCTTTCTTGTATCACTATATGGAATCACTGGTGTTTGCGCTGTTAGGTTTGGCGCTGCTGGTCGATCGCTGGCTGCAAAGTCCGCTGCGTCCGCGCAAAAGGCTGGGTTTTGCCGTTATCGCCATAGTCCTGCTTGCCTTCATTTTCTGGATGCCTATTTACTTAGGGCTACCGCTTTCCCCGATCGAAATTCAAATGCGTCGCTGGCTGCCGTCCTGGACTTAAGAGAGCGCTTTCTTGATGAACACTGCTCGATAAACAGGCTCTCCGCGTAGCAGCGTTGACTGCTCTCGCTCTGTGGGTACGTCAAGGGGATTGACCTCTAGCCACTCAGAGGCTTGGCGTACAGAATCTTGGCATACAGAATCTTGACGCACGAATCCAGGATGCTCCTGAAAGCGATCGCACATTTCTATCTCCACGTCCTTTACGTCAGACTGAAGAAAAACCATTCCACCAGGCGCTAAATGAAGGGACAGCTCTTCTACTAACTCAGGCTGCACCACCCGCCGCTTTTGGTGACGTTTCTTAAACCAGGGATCGGGAAACTGAATGCTAATTCTCTGGAGAGATCCGTTAGGCAGAGCGGTGAGGAGCGATCGCAATGAATTATTGACGTTACAAAAAATGTAGTGAAGATTCCTTAATTCTGCCTCTTGCGATCTCAGATTGGCTTCCAAAACTAGCGGTTCTCGAATCTCTAGCCCCAGATAATTCCAGGCGGGCTGCTGCTGAGCCATTTTGAGCAAGAAAACGCCTTTGCCGCAGCCAATATCCAGGTGTAGAGGCAACGATAAATCTGCATAAATCTTTGCCCAATCTGGCGGAATGGCTGACTGCTGATACTTCTGGCTTAATGGATTAACATGCTGTCGCACACGAACGATCGCCAATGGGGTCTCCTCTCTGCTAAATTCTCTGCTTAATATTCTTCAGCATTATCAGAGTCGATCTATCAGAGTAAATACACTCTACCCTCAATTGCATCTGTCAAAAAGGTCAGTGCCGTTACATTTGCAAATCAAGGTGTAGCGTAAGAGATATGGGCATTCTTACCCTAGATATTCCTTACGTTTCTCTTTATCTTCCTCATGACACTCAATTTTCGGTTCGCTATCCTCAGCGATCCCCACATTGCCCTCCCCCACACCATCTGGAATCACCCCAGTCGCTTTCACCTGGTTGAGTTTAGTATTCCGGCACTAGAAGGCGTTTTGCAAGAGCTGGAGATGCTGGATCTTGACTTCTTATTGATCCCCGGCGATTTAACTCAGCATGGAGAGCCAGAAAATCACGCTTGGCTCGCCGATCGCCTTGCCCAGCTTCCCTATCCAGTCTGCGTTATTCCTGGAAATCATGATGTTGTGGAGCAGTTTCCCACAACGCGATCGATCGGGCTGGCAGACTTTCCGCGCTACTACAAAAAGTTTGGCTATGGGGACGATCGCCCCTACTACAGCCGAGAAGTTTTGCCGGGAGTACACATTATAGGTCTCAACTCTAATGGCTTCGATAGTCAGGGCAAGCAGGTGCCTACAGGACATCTAGATCCAGAGCAGCTTTCCTGGCTCAGCCAGATTCTCTCTCACCTGCAAGGGGTTGTGTTCGTAATGGTGCATCACAACGTGCTTGAGCATCTGCCCGACCAGTCTCGTAATCCGTTAGGTCGGCGATATATGCTCGAAAATGCGGATCTGCTGTTGCAGATAATGCAAGAATTTAAGGCTAACGTCTTATTTACAGGGCATTTGCATATCCAGGATGTGGCGCAGTATCAGGCAGTAGGTCATCAGACCCTTTATGAAGTCACCACGGGATCTCTTGTTACCTATCCTCACCCTTATCGAATTCTCCATTACGAGCAAAACCTGCAGGAAAGCCAATTGCAAATAGAGTCTCGGCGGGTTCTGGCGGTGCCAAGGCAATTAGACTTGCAGCACTTCTCGCGTGAATGGATGGGCGATCGCTCCATTCCTTTCGTGACTAAGCTTTTGACTCAGCCGCCTCTTAGCCTTTCTCTGCCTCAGATTGAGGAGCTAGTCCCGGCACTCCGCTACTTCTGGGCAGATATTGCTGGGGGCGATGCCGAATTTGACTTTCCTGACTTTCCTGAAAAAGTCAACCAATATTTTGCCAAATTTGGCGCGATCGATGCTCAGGGAAAATTCAACCCGATCGACAATAGGGTTAGCTTAAAGCTTGCAAACAGAGCGGAGCGATCGCATACATTATCTGAGTTTGTGAAATAACTCTCTTTACATAAGAAACACAAATTGACAGAAACCCAATAAAATCGATATAGTTGAAGACTGTGAAAAGTTAAAATTTAACTAATCCATACAACCCGTCAAGACCAGAGGCGAAATTTGCTCTAAGTCATGCCAACGATTCAGCAACTCATCCACAACGAACGTAACAAAGCCAAGAAGAAGACCAAATCTCCTGCTTTGAAGAGCTGTCCTCAGCGCCGAGGTGTCTGCACCCGGGTCTACACAACTACACCCAAGAAACCAAACTCTGCCCTCCGCAAAGTAGCGCGGGTTCGCCTCACCTCAGGGTTTGAGGTGACAGCCTACATTCCCGGCATTGGGCATAACTTGCAGGAACATTCTGTCGTAATGATTCGCGGTGGTCGGGTTAAAGACCTACCAGGTGTCAGATACCACATCATTCGCGGAACGTTAGACACAGCCGGAGTCAAGGATCGTAAGCAAGGTCGCTCCAAGTATGGTGCAAAACGCCCTAAAGCAGCCAAATAATTGATGGGTGCTGGATTGGTTAAGCGGGTAAGTAAAACCGCCTAGCCGATTTGGGGGTTGCCCTCAGTGATCTAATCCGAGCTTGAGCATAAGGACTTTAAGCTTAAGTCTGTTAGAGCTTGATGGTGCAAGTTTAAGCTCAAGTAGACAGGGTTTGGATTCGACTATCTGAGATCTCTGGCACAAAAATTTCTGACACACTATGGTTCGTTTACTCATCAACCCTTTCCGTAAATATTTATCTCTCAAGAGCTAGCTTATGTCTCGCCGTACCGTTGTCCAAAAGCGCCCAATCCAACCTGATCCCGTTCATAACAGCCGGGTGGTCACCATGATGGTGTCTCGACTAATGAAGAGTGGAAAAAAATCTATCGCTTATGGCATCATCTATGATGCTTTTAAGATGATGGAAGAGCGAACAGGTACAGATCCTCTGGAAGTGTTTGAACGAGCCGTCAAAAATGCAACGCCTCTAGTTGAAGTTAAAGCCAGACGGGTAGGGGGCGCAACCTATCAGGTTCCAATGGAAGTCCGTTCAGAACGCGGCACGGCTTTGGCATTGCGCTGGCTCTCTCAGTTTGCACGTCAACGCTCTGGCAGAACTATGGCTGGGAAGTTGGCAAACGAGCTGATGGATGCAGCTAACGAGACTGGCAGTGCAATTCGCAAGCGTGAAGAGACGCACCGCATGGCTGAAGCAAATAAGGCATTTGCTCACTACCGTTACTAATGTCTGCTTTGCAGGATTGCTAGGCTGAGTTGTTGTGGCTTGCTACCTAGCGACTGCTGATAAGGGTGAATGGTGATAAGTTTGCGAAAACCACACGTTAGCCATAAATAAAGTATAAAATCTTAACAGATGCAGCCTTTGTCAAGGAGACGTTGCGGCATAAATCAAGGAGGTAGCTGTGGTACGTACTATTCCCCTCGAACGGGTACGTAATATTGGAATCGCCGCTCACATTGATGCGGGCAAAACGACAACGACCGAGAGAATTTTGTTCTACTCAGGCGTTGTGCATAAAATAGGCGAAGTCCATGAAGGAACGGCAGTTACTGACTGGATGGAGCAGGAGCGCGAGCGAGGAATTACCATCACGGCTGCTGCCATCAGCACAAACTGGAACGACCACCGCATCAATATCATTGATACCCCCGGTCACGTAGATTTCACCATTGAAGTAGAGCGTTCCATGCGCGTCTTGGATGGTGTAATTGCGGTCTTCTGCTCAGTGGGTGGCGTGCAGCCTCAGTCTGAAACCGTTTGGCGGCAAGCCGATCGCTATAGCGTTCCGCGCATCGTCTTTATCAATAAGATGGATCGGACGGGCGCAAACTTTTACAGGGTATACGAACAAATCCGTGATCGTCTACGAGCTAATGCGGTGCCTATCCAGCTTCCCATTGGCAGCGAGGATGTCTTCAAAGGTATCGTTGATCTGGTTAAGATGAAGGCTTATATTTACGTCGATGAATTGGGATCTAAGCCTGAGGAAATTGATATTCCTGAAGATATGAGGGATCTGGCAAATGAATATCACGGCAAGCTGGTAGAATCAATCGCCGAGACAGATGATGTTTTAATCGAGAAATATCTCGGTGGTGAAGAGCTTACAGAAGCTGAGATCCGTAAAGGTCTTCGCATTGGCACTGTTTCCGGTAAAATTGTGCCGCTGATTTGTGGCTCTGCCTTCAAAAATAAGGGCGTTCAGCTTTTGCTTGATGCGGTAGTAGATTACCTGCCTTCTCCATTAGAAGTTCAACCTGTTCAAGGAATTCTTCCTGATGGCAGCACCGCGATTCGTCCGGCTAGCGACACTGAGCCAACGGCAGCGTTAGCATTTAAGATTATGGCTGATCCTTACGGTCGGTTGACCTTCGTTAGGGTTTACTCTGGCGTACTGGTAAAAGGCAGCTATATCTACAATGCCTCTAAGGATAAGAAAGAGAGAATTTCTCGCTTGATTATTCTGAAAGCAGACGATCGCCAGGAGGTGGATGAACTGCGGGCTGGCGACTTGGGCGCAGCTTTGGGTTTGAAGGATACTTT
>CASBQM010000719.1 GCA_949127645.1 Synechococcales cyanobacterium PMM_0036 | reverse complement strand
CTAGTGCAGCGAAGCATGAACCTGCTTACCCACATAGCCTTGCCACAAATGAGCCAATTCTTGCGCCCGCTGCTGCCAACCTGAACAAATTTGGTACATCCGTCGAGGTCGCCCCCGCCCTTCTACCTTTTTCCAATATCCAGTAATCACCTCAGAGTCTTCTAAGAATTTGAGAGCGCTATATAAAACTGTATCCGAAAGCCGATAGCGAGGATGTTCTTGCTCTAGCAAGCTAATTAGCTCTGTGCCATAAGAGTCTTGACGCAACAATATGGCAAGCACATAACAAACCGCCAACTCCTTATTTAGATAAAACGGAGGAGGACTTTGGAAAAACTGATAAATGTCTTCAAATGTAGTCATAGTTGCTCATCCAATTCAGTGAATGAATTGACGCTGGCAGTTTCGTCGGCAAGGGCATTAATCTAATCGAGAGTAAGAGTCAGTTGGTTTAGAACAAAATCTACCTCGTTCAACCTGTCCGATCGCCTCAAAACTTCAATTACGTAAGGTTTACATCAATCGTAGATGCACTTATCTCAACTAAAACTTCATACTTCTGCACCTACACGCTCCGTTCTACAGCCTCCGGTTCTACGGCGCAGAGACCGTTAAAACTGCACTCAGGTAATGCCGCCAAAACTGTAAATATTGACCTCGCCCGTCTCTGGCTGAAAAGCACATTGCTTGCTGCCAGATAATAATTGATTGTACTCATTCGGCTTAGAGTTTGTCTGTCTAACTCTAGGAGGAGAATAAAGTCAATTGATTTTACAGAGAGCTTATTCAGGCGATCGCAACCCACAATTTTTTGAAGGCAAAAAACTTTGACGCTACCCATAGCGGCTTTCTAGTCTAAGAGGTAGCTAGAGTGGCTATGCAGACTGAGGTGATTTTGCTGCATAGTTCGCTACAAAACTTAATGTAATAACATCAAAAACTCTGGCTGCGTTACAGAGCCTATAATTACAAGACCCAGCCGATTCGATCACTGAGTTAGCTTTTAGACTAATCCTGCCCTAAGTGCGACTACTGCGGCTTGAACGCGATCGTCTACAGCCAATTTGTTCATAATGCCGCGAACATGAGTTTTGACGGTATTGGGGCTAAGATACAGCACTGCCGCAATTTCTGGATTACTCATGCCTTCAACCATTAGCTTTAGCACCTCTAGTTCGCGCTGCGAGAGCTGTCCCACGATGCCATGTTCAACGGCAAGAGTAGGCTTGAGATGCTGCATCACCAGCCTTGCTACTTGGGGATCAAGATAGCTGGCTCCCTCACGGGCAGCTCTGATGGCAACCAGAAGATTGTCGACGCTAGTGCCTTTGACGCAGTAGGCATCTGCGCCGCTAGCCAGTGCCCCAATTACTTCATGTTCTGTGGTGTGAGAAGTCAGCATTACCACATGTACAGACGGCATAATCTGCTTAATTTGCTGCGTTGCCGCAATGCCATCCTGACGCGGTAGCCCGATATCCATCACAATGACATCCGGTTTTACCTTTTTGGCTTCTTCAACTGCCAGATAGCCATCTTCTGCTTGCCCCACCACTAGAATATCAGGCGCATTGGACAGAGATTGCTCCAGCCCTAGCTGCATCATGGGATCATCTTCGACAATTAGGACGCGGGTTGGCGTTTCAGGAGAAGGGGGCATGGCTTTTGAAGAATATTAACTTCAGAATAATATGCAGCCGTCCATTATGCAGCCGACCCAAGCGGTCATACAGAAGCCTATCGGGTTGAGAAAGCTTCATCAAATCGCTTTGTAACTGGCTCTAGAAGGAACGTGAGGATCGATCGCTTGCGGGTAACAATTTCTGCGGTGGCTGCCATTCCGGGCGTTAGCTCGGCATCTTTACCATTCACCCGGACAGTGTCTCGACTCAGCTTCACCTTGGCTTTGAAGACCAGCCCTAAATCCTTATCAGTCGTGGCATTAGGGCTAATGCTCATGACTTCACCACCAATGGTGCCAAATTCTTGAAAAGGGAAAGTGGCGACCTTAATTTTAGCCGTCTGTCCTTTTTCGATAAAGCCGATATCGCGGTTGAGGACTTTGACCTCTAGCAGCAGATCGTGACCGTCGGGCAAGATAGACAGCAGCTCATCTCCGGGCTGCACGGTGCGCGATCCTAGGGTTGCCTCAACGTTGTAGACTTTGCCATCGATCGGGGCGGTCACCACCTGTCCTTCGGCTTTGACTTTGGCTTGAGCAAGTTGCCCTTGAATATCGGTCAGGCTTTCTCGGCGCTGGGTCAACTGGGTCAAAATTTCGCTTTGGCGCTCGGCTGAGAGGCGATCGGCAGACTGTTGAGCCGATTCGTAAGCCTGCTGCGCTTGTTGAATGGCTTCTTGCTGCGACAGAATCTCCTGTTCTAGCGACGAAGCCTTATCCTGCGACTCGGTAAGCTGATCTTGAGCTTGCAGATAGTCCAGACGAGGCACTGCCCCATCGACCAACTGGCGGAGGCTGGCTTCTCGATTGCGGGCATTTGCCAGAGTAGACTGGGCGTTTACCAGGTTCTCCTGCAATTTATCAAGCTGGACGCGGGCTTGGGCGATCGCCGATCGCTGTCTCTGTGCGTCGGCAGTGGCAGCGGCTTGCTTAGTGTCAAACTCCTGTAGACGCGCCGCCAAAAGCTGATCTTGAGTCACGCTTCCGGCATTGGTTTGTCCCTTGCTTTCAGCCTCCAGACGAGCAATGTCTTGCTGCACAAGCTGGGCATTTTTCTGAAGGCGATCGACCTCACTCTGAGACAGCTTGGGATCTTCCTCCAGCAATATATCTCCCTTTTTCACCTGCTGACCTTCTTTGACATGGATCTCTCGAATCACGCCGCCTTCCAACGCCCTGACCGGACGCACCTGCACCGAGGGCACCAGCTCTCCTTGCGTCACCGCTACTTCATCCACAATGCTGAAATATGCCCAGCCGATCGCCCCAAAAATCAGCGCTGACAGGGTACCCGCCAACATCCGGGTGTAGAGCGGCGGCAGTTCCCGCACGGCTTTACCCAGCTCATAAGAGAGGTAATCTTCTGGACTGACAAACTGCTGGCGAGTTTGGCGGGCTTGGGCAGAGGCGGTAGTGGGAAGCGTTTCCATAGAAGTCAGAGAATTAAATTTTTTAGAGAAAACTTTGCAAAGCTGGGTCTGCGGGGCAGATTCTATGAGGGTTCCCTATTTCTGCCTAACTTTAGATTTTAGATTCAATCCAAAATCCAAAATAGTTCTGCATTGCTACCGCGATCGCTCCACTTCAAATCCTTTTAGCCCTGCGGATGGGCTGTACTCCACTACCACTTCGCTGACCACCGCTGCCGGAGGCCCTTGATGACACCAGCGAATAATTTCTTTGACTTGGGCGCGATCGCCTTCAAACATCGCCTCCACTCGTCCATCACGCAGGTTTCGCACCCAGCCGTTGAGCTTGAGCAACTGTGCCATATCCCAGGTAGAAGCCCGATAGCCCACGCCCTGCACTCTGCCAGAGACAAATACATGAGCCGCGATCGGGCTAGGAAGCGAGTCGGGTGGCAACATGATCAAACTAGAGTTTTTCCTGGAGAGGTTTGCAGAAGTCTTCAATTCCTGTTTTGACGGCATAGAGAATCACGGGGATAGCGAGAGCAGATGGAATAGTTGTTTCGGAGGACAGCAGTTTGACGGCGTTGGCGATCGATCCCGACAGCAAATAGTCTTTAATGCCTGCCTGACAGATGAACGATCGCCAGCGTTTTGCCAAGCCCTCTAACCAGCGATCGGATTCTTCTGGCTCTTGCCCAGACTGCAAAGCCAGAGCGATCGCCGCATCCTCTAGATCGCCCTCGCAATCTTCGAGCATATCAAGTGCCCGGAGCGAGGCGGCATCGTGGGTGAGTTCAGCCCGGTAGCGTTCAATTTCTTCTAGAGTTACGGTAATCATGGGTTTGTGCTTCAAGCTTTAGATTTTGAGTTTACGAGTTTTAACCCAAAACTCAAAGCTGTTGACATTTCAGCACTAGCGTTTTGTCCATTGCAGCCCGCTGACTACCCCTGTCCCAATGGTTAAAAGCATCAGCAGCCAGAGAACGCCGCCAGGTAAAAACGTCAGGAGACCTAATCCGCGCAGTACCCAAAGGGCGATCGCCACGCCAAGTAGCGCCAAGAAAATAGTTGTCGTCGGTCTGAGGGTTCGGGTCATGGTCATTAAGTGGACTAACCAGTGAGTTTGACTGATCGAGGGGGGTGATGAGTTCCCGGTGGGGGCGATCGCCCTCCACCCCGTTAATTTTATCTTCGCAAACCCATCATGATGCCACCCCCGATCGAGAGCAGCACTAGCGCCCAAATGACTGTCTCAGGAACAGTTTTAACCCAGCCAAATGCTTGAACTAGCATAATGCCCGCCATCAGGATCAGCAGCATTCCGGCTGCATATAGAAAAATACTCAGAGCCAAATTAGGAGACCGCCTCACGCTAAATTCCTCACGCTACATTCCTTCCACTAAGTTCCTCGCGCTAAATTCCTGGCAATCTACAGCGCGTTTTCGCCCCTATTGTGGCATGGGTGTGGAACTGAGCGTTGGCTTTCAACACTCAGTTCCGGGATAACCTTCCGGGATAATCTGTGGAATAGGAGGAATAGGAGCGATCGACCGTACAGGATCAACCGTACAATGAAGGGTGCTAATGAATGTTGGCAATCCTCTTAGTTTATTTTTGTTTTTGTTTAGGAGAAAGCAATGCCTGTTGCAGTTGGAGCACTTGAGACAAAAGGTTTTCCGGGAATTCTTGCGGCAGCCGATGCGATGGTGAAGGCGGGTCGGATTACCCTTGTCGGATACCAGCGTTGCGGCAGCGCCCGGTTTGCAGTCATTATTCGGGGCGATGTTTCTGAGGTAAAGACCTCAATGGCGGCAGGGGTTGAAGCAGCTTCAAGCTGCTTTGGCGGCACGTTGGAATCTTGGGTGATTATTCCGCGTCCTCACGAAAACGTTGAAGCCGTTTTGCCGATCGCCTTCACAGAATCCGTGCAGCAGTTCCGCGATTCAGTCGAGATCCCGCTGATTCAGAGAAGGGCACCGGGAACTTGATTTAACAGGTGTATCTTGCCTTACTAGCATCTTGCCTTACTAGCATCTTGCCTTACTAGCATCTTGCCTTACTAG
>CASBQM010000718.1 GCA_949127645.1 Synechococcales cyanobacterium PMM_0036 | reverse complement strand
CTGCTATGGTCTGGGCGATCGCCTTCTTCTTAGCTTGCTCAACTGGATTTAGCCATCGCTCTAGCCAGCTAAAGACCTGCGAAAGTAGCAGTGTCATGACTAGGTAGACGAGTGCGACGCTGAGGTAGATCTCAAACGTCCGATAGTTGCTAGCAACAATGAGTTGACCGCGACGAAACAGCTCCTCAAACCCAATTACCGCCACCAAGCTCGTGTCTTTCATCATTGAAATGAATTCGTTTCCTAGAGGCGGAATCATGCGCCGGAAAGCCTGCGGAAAAATCACGTATCGCATCGTCTGTGATGATCCTAGCCCCAGCGACTCCGAGGCTTCGCGCTGCCCTAGCTCGATCGACTGAATCCCAGCTCGGACAATTTCGGCAATGTAGGCGGCGCTGTTGAGACCCAGCGCCAGAATCGCCGCGACGAATTGACTCAGCGACAGCTTTAGCCCCCCATCTCGCAGCAGTCCTGGCAAACCAAAGTAAATCATGAAAATCTGCACCAGCAGCGGCGTACCGCGAAAAAAGTCAACATAGCAACGAGCCGCCAATCTCACGAGCCGCGAAGAGGAGAGACGGGCGATGCCAATCAGCGACCCGGCGATCATGCCAATCGCAATAGCGATCGCCGTCAGTTGCAGCGTTACGCCAGCCCCCAGCAAAAGACTGGGGAGCGCTTCAACAATGATATTAAGGGATTGCAGCACGGTAGTCAGAACATAGGAGGTGAACAGAAATGAGCAGGTTAGCCTTAGATTTGAGATTGAATCTAAAATCCAAAATCTAAAATCAAACGGGCGCTTTGTCTGGCAGCGTTGGGGGCTTGCCGCCAAACCACTTTTTATAAATCTCAGCGTATTTGCCGTTGCTGATAATAGTGGCTAAACCAGAGTTGATTTTTTCCAGATTGGGCGAACCTTTGGGGGTTGCCATACCGTAATACTCTTCGGTGAGCAGTTGCCCTACCACCTTGAGACCTTTGATATTTCCGCTCTTAATGGCATATAGCGTTACAGGCGCATCGTTGACGACCGCATCAACGTTGCCATTGGCGAGTTCTTGCAGCGCTAGGGGAGCGTTATCAAACGTGCGTAAAGCTGCGGGATCCGCCGCCTTAGCTTTTTCTGCGCCCGTAGTGCCAATCTGCACGGCAACTTTTTTGCCCTTCAGCGATGCCAAAGATGTGATGTCAGTATTGCTATCTTGCACAGCGATCGCCAAACCTGCCTTGAAGTAAGGATGGGAAAAATCGACGGTTTTTGCCCGCTCGGCGGTGATTGTCATGGTGCTGATGGTGGCATCCACGGTTCCGGCTTGCAAGGCTGGAATGATGCCATCAAACGGCAACTGCTGAAGTTCAGCTTTGAAGCCAGCCGCTTCAGAGATGGCGTTAAACAAGTCGATATCAAAGCCTTCATAGCTGCCGCTTGCTGCCTTGATTTGGAAGGGCGCGAAGGTTGGATCGATCGCCACTTTCAAGGTCTCGCCACCTGCTGAAGAACCTGCCGGAGATCCCGCCGAAGTGCTAGCCGTTGGCGTAGAAGAACCGCAGGCCGCAAAAACAGCAACACAGCAGAGGCTAAGTAACCCTAAAGTAAGTTGGCGCAAAAGGCGCGATCGCGTGACTCTCAACATATCGAATCTCTCCTCAAAATTTGTTGTCCGAAAGGGTCAGAGTGAAGCCCACCCCATCTCTACAGTTATCTATGCAGTCATCTTACAAAGGTCGGTGAATAAATGTTGCTCTCCATACACTCTGCTTTTAGCAGCCTGGATCTTTTTTTGCATCCTGTATCGCTTTTTGCAGAGCGATCGGCTTTGGGCTTCTAGAATGCCTGATCAGCTAATGTCTGATCAGCTTTAGACTAAATGAACCCTTTATACTTCCATTCCTACCATGACATCCGACCCGGCGATCGCATTCACTCAGCTCGAAAAAAACTACGGCGAACTACGCGTTTTGAAGGGCATCAGCGGCTCGATCGATTCGGGTGAGGTAGTGGCGATTATCGGCTCGTCAGGATGCGGCAAAAGTACTCTGCTACGCTGTTTCAATCGGCTGGAGGCAATCAATGGCGGACAGCTCATGGTCAACGGCATGGATTTGTCGCACCCTGCGCTTTCTCTTCAACAGCTCCGGCAGTTGCGCGCCCAGGTGGGCATGGTGTTTCAACAGTTCAACCTATTTCCCCACATGACGGTGCTGGATAACCTAACGTTGGCTCCCCAAAAGGTTCTAGGGCAACCCGCCAAAGAAAGTTCGCGGATGGCGCGATTTTTTCTAGATAAAGTTGGCTTGGCAGAAAAAGCAGATGCTTACCCTGATCAGCTTTCTGGCGGACAAAAGCAGCGGGTAGCGATCGCCCGTGCCCTCTGTATGAAGCCCAAAATTATGCTGTTTGATGAACCCACTAGCGCCCTCGATCCAGAGCTAGTCGGCGAAGTTTTAGCCGTAATGCAGCAGCTAGCAGAAGAAGGCATGACCATGGCGATCGTTACCCACGAAATGCAGTTTGCCCGCGAGGTCGCCCATCGGGTGCTGTTTCTCAACCAAGGACAGGTTGAAGAAGAAGGGCCGGCTCGACAGGTGTTGGATCAGCCAAAGAGCGATCGGCTGAAGACCTTTCTGAGCCGGATGAATTTTGCCAAAGTTTGAGCGATCGGATTTCTTAGCAGATTTCTCTCTTGATTTCTCTATTGTGTGGGGATAGATTCGATCGCCAGCTCTCGATAAGTCGTGACGGGATCGAGTTCTCGCCGAAAGCTGAGGTGGGGCAAAATGCCGATAATAATCTCTGCGGTCGTGTAAATTAGGCATCCTGGCATTACGTGTCCGCCCAGAGTGCGTCCGGTGGGGTCAGCGATCGCCATGTGATAATGCGACCCGTGCCTCGACATTACGCCCGTGAGCGACACAATCTCAAATTTGCCTTCCAAGAGAGTGCCGTCGGGCTGGCCAGCAAACCGCAGCACGGCTTGGGTAAGGCTACCCACACAGGTAACAATGCAAGCCGCTTCGATTTCCTTCGATTGCACAAAGGTTTCTAATTCGGCTTTTAAATCTTGCTGCGGCTGAAGACGCAGAGCTGTGATGTTCATCGGGGTGGGGTGCATTAGAGCGGTGGTTCTTGTTAGAGTTCAGAGGTGTTACCCATCTCAACATCATCGCTTATGGATATCCTAGAAATCCTGAAAGCAGACTATCGCAAATTCCCGCAAGATCAGACTTACAGCATCTACGCGTCGGACGTGTATTTCAAAGATCCGATGAACGAATTTCGGGGATGCGATCGCTACCGTCAAATGATCGGATTTATCAACACTTGGTTTATCAACCCTCAGCTTGATCTGCATGACATCCAGCAGGCTAACGACCAGATTCGCACAGACTGGACGCTAAGCTGGACAACGCCGCTACCCTGGAAGCCGCGTACCCAGATTCCCGGCTGGAGCGAACTGACGCTCAATGCTGAGGGACTGATCTGCGCCCATATTGACTACTGGCACTGCTCAAAGCTAGACGTGTTGCGTCAACAATTTGGGGGCGATCGCTCCGCCAAACAAAAAATTTAGAGCAAATTAAACCGCTGAAGTTGAGTCTCGATCGCTTGAGGCAGCAGCTTATTCAGCTCGGTTTTACCGCGAAACTGGATGCGATTGCCGCTGGGCACATCAAACAAAAACTGCCCGTTAATGTCCGATCGCTCCATATGGGCTAGCAAAATTTGCTCCGTGCGCTTACAGTGCAGCGCATATCCCACCTCGACACAGACCTTGGGGCTAGGCACAGGCTGCGGTGGACTGCCATCGATCTGCAAAATCGGCGTACCGTCGGCAACGAATAGCAGGCTCTTACGGATTTTGCGCATTAGAGTGCTGTTGAGCCGGACAGGACCTTCGGTGAGCCGATGGGATTCTTCTAGGGTGATGGGCAGACGCGATCGCTTGTTCAGCTTCTCCAACACTGACTGTATTGACTCTCGCAAGAGTTCGCTTGACTCCAAAAACTCGGTTTGGTAGCAGAGGAAAATGGTTGGCTCCAACTGCGCCATCACATCCTTTTTGGTGAAGTAAAGCTCGTGGCTAATCAGATCAATATTAGAGATGGCATAGCCGCCGCTGCCTTCAATGTAAAATTCAACCGTTTCTCCATCTAGATAGCGCTTAAACCAGGCAGACTCCCGAACTTCTGAGCTGTCTTCCAAAAAATCTGCTCTCAGAGCAGACTTCAGCAAACTATTTTTGCTCAGGCGAAGGTCATGGGGACGTTTCTCTAATTCCCGAATTGGCTCATATTCCTGAATATACCAAGCCTTTAGCGCAATAATTGCCATGATCCATTTCTACCTGTCTAGTGAATGAGCTGTCTTGGAACACCTGTCTTAGAGCATCGGTCTTAAAGCATTTAAGCTGAGAATTATATCTCTCTTGCCTACAATCTAGCGATCCGATCGGTCGGAGTTTACTGACTGGAAGTCGCCGCCGTCTGAACCGCAAATACACAAACTATTGGGCACAAAGCTAAAATCAGCTTTTGACGGATACAGCAATTGTGACTAAGGGATTAGACATCATCGGGGTTAATTCCCATTTCTCGTAGCCGTTCGGCGAGTCGGTCTGCCCGCTGACGCTCCATTTCTCTGCCCTGACGCTCCACTTCTCTACCCTGACGCTCCACTTCTCTACCCTGACGCTCTATTTCTCTACCTTCGGCTCCAGTAGGAATGACCTGTCCCGCGCGATCGCACCACCGAAGCCAGACTCCCGACTGCTCTTCAAACAGTCCTTCCCAAAGCATCAGCCCTAGCCCGACTGATTCCAGCCAGAAGGGTTCAGGCACTTCAACATAGTGTTTTCCAGTTAATTCCCATATTTTCAAGGGCGACCCGTTCAATTCATCTTTGCCCTGTAGCTGTTTCAACGGGTCAAACACGGCGTAGTAAGCAACGCCAATTCGGGCATAGCTCTCCTTTTTAGAGTCCAATTCATTGCCTTTGCGATTAGAGACAATCTCAATGGCAACTTCAGGCAGCTTGCCAAATTCCCAGACAAGATAAGAGCGATTTTGTCTTTGGCTCCAGTCTTCAGGCATCCTCACATTCAGACTCAGAAAAGCATCTGGGACGATCGGATCAAGCTTCAACCCGTAAAATAATCCGACGTTTGCAGCGGCAATAAATGGCACATCGGTTGACCAAGAACTGTAGAGCGGTTCTACTAAAAACCGCTGCTGTTTTTCTGATTGAAAATTGTCCACGGGCGTATCGTCTTCAATGACAATATGGCTGATATCTAGCTCAGTAATGATTTCTTCTGCATCTAGCAATTCTGGAGTCATGGGCAGTCACCAAACTCTATGCCTTATTATGCTTGATTCAGCCCATTCGTTGTCTTCAAAGTGATGTTTTCGGGGGGCATCATTACTGAGCTACCGTAGCAGCCCCTCCCTTAGAATCAGCCTTAAAAGAGTCAGCCTTAAACATCGTCCAGGGAATCGATCGTACGCTAGGGAGATAGGTTCCGATCGCTTCAGCGCCCGCTCGGTTAATGTGGCTAGGATCAGCAAAGTAGGCATTTTGCATCAACTCTTGCCGCTGGCTCAAGTCGCAAAAAATGAACTCTGCCTGCTGTGCCAATTTCTGCATACTTTGCCGAAACTGCTGCTCATTGCTGAGGCGAGTCGCATCCAAAT
>CASBQM010000717.1 GCA_949127645.1 Synechococcales cyanobacterium PMM_0036 | reverse complement strand
TTTCTATCCTTAATACGTTTTACCACCTTTTTTCGCCGCCGCCGACCTTCGCCAGCTTGAACTGCTCGTAGTTTCTCAGCTACCGTATTCACGGCAGAGTCCACCGCGCTGTCTACCACTTTACTCGCGATACCTTTCATATGCGGATGGGCGGAATTCAGAAGTTGTGACGCATGCGGCGCCACCTGGCGAAACAGCCCCTTAGCAAAAGTGACCAGGCGACCCCAGAACGACCCGCCGGTCATGGGGGAACCCCTATACCGTGGCATGCCATAACCGCTCTGTTCGGAAAAGATTTTCATGAAAAGGGCGTCTTCTTCGTGTGAATCCATGTTTTTACTTTTTGGGTCGGACGTGCAAAATAATGTATGTTGTACCTTCAGAGAAATCAAATTCATCCCCTAAATCAGAAGAAATGACTACTTCGAGTGACGTAAACCGGGCACCGTCAACTGGTATATAATAAATATTGTCAAAACATACATGGGTTGGCTTACTTTCTCTGTTTAGAGGGACCACCCTCAGGCACGGTACCATGGAGTCGCCAACAATCGAATACTCGCATATGTCACAGTACACGTATGCAATGGGGGTATCTGATGGGTTACCGATGTATTTTCCCACCCCGTAGTAGTTATCACGTAGCCCCAGTAAGTTACTCAGAGGGCCTGAACTGAACTTTACAATACCCTCAAATACTTGTAATTCATTTTTTTGTTTATTTAAATTAAATTTAAAAATTGGTTTTCCTGCTTTATTTACTGGCATTTTAAGTTTAATTAAATCTATACATTCCTCTTTCCTAACTGAAAAAACATTAATTAACGATTCTACGGTATTACCGTACAGCATTTCCGAATCAATATTAATATTTATTTTTGGAACTGGAATCAAAACTTCGCAAATGCCTGCCTCGTACGGACCCGTTAGAATTAATTCATTCTTGAGCAGCGTCCTGTACCGAGCACGAGTGTTTTCGGGGAACGCGTTGGACGAGGCTGTGCATGGTAGTGTTATATATCTACTCATTTTAAATTATTTTTTGGTTCCCAGCTATCGTAAGCACTACTGTATCCAGCCCACCTAATCAAGTATTCTTCTACACCATTACGTCTACGGGTCCTCAAAACCTTTTCTATTCGATAACCTTTCGAATCGTCAATAATGACTTTAGACAGCTCTTCAGAGTAAAATAATCCGCTCACTGGCTCGTTTGACCGGCCCTTAATCCTGTACAGGTATATACCACTACTGTTAATTATATCGGTGACAATAAATATTTCCGACGAGAAAGAGTCCTCAAATCCGTGTTCAAAGGCGCCTTTTTTCACCGAGATTCTCACATAATCATCTACGGCAAATTTCTGGTGAGACGTGCTAATACTCTGATCAGCTAAGAGTTGCTTACGTATTATTCGGCTTTCTTCGAGCCCCACGCTGACTGGTGCAAAGTTTGTTGCAGAGTGCACTGATGAGTTGTATGATTCTGTAACGGATGGCAAAACGTCAATGTAACGGTAACCGTTTTCTTGCGTCATGTATGCCCACAGTCGTTCTTTTATTGTACGATTAAATCGTTCGACTACTGAACACTTTATGTCGTCATTACGAGTAAAATAATGTATGACACGACACTCTTTGAGGAATGCCTTAACGGTTGCGTTTTTGAATTCCCCACCGTTATCAAAATTGATTTTTAGAGGTATACCGTAGGAGCGAAAAATACTGCTTAGAGCATTCACAATTTCCAACGGTTTTTTCGATTTCAGCGGTACTGTGAACCCCATTTTAGAAAAAACATCAATGCAACTCAAAAAATACTTAAAATTATCATTAAATTCAGCAAATTTTTGCATATCACACAAATCAGCCTGATACAAATCGTTAACATCCACGGCAACGGTCTTACGTCTTTTAAATTTCCGTTTAATTTGTTTCTGCTTGGTGTAAGAGTCCTGAGTTTGCAGGTACTGTATGACTTGATCACGTGTTAGACTAGGTATCGATTTTTTCGCCGCGTTATATAACCTATCAATGCCCCCAAGACTGGATACCTGACCGGGGTCGCGATATAGTCGATCAAGGTCAGAGTCCATAACTACCATAAGACTTTCTTCCCTGTCCCTATTTGACGTTTCCCGAACGCCCGTTGCTTCGGATTAGGGCGCAACCTGCTTTTTTCGCCGGGTTCTACCTGTCTGCTTTTTCTCGCTGTTTTTTTTTTGGTTTTTTCTGCGATTGGAGTTATTTCAGGACCAGTGGGCGGCGGATAAAGTTCAGTAGAAGAAGTAATCGGTGCTACAGTACTGTTTACACTCTGATGTTGCCGTAGTGCACTCTGTAGTGCGAATGATTTTTTTTCTGCAGTCTCAAATGGTGCTTTAACGATTTCTGCAATTTCCCTATCAAACTTGGGTATTTTTGATTCACAGGCCTGAAATTCGCGCTCAGGCACCAAAACAAACACCTCCATCCTATTTACTATTAGCAATAAGTGAACTAATTACAGTAGCAAGCACGGGTAATAAAGCACCCAAAAACCCACCCTTCTGCAAAAGCGCCTTTTTCTTGCTACTCGGATTTGTCTGGGCAATCACCTTAATACTGCCTCCGTATTTCTTGGCTAGTGACTTCAATTCTTTAGATTTTAATTTCGGATTTTTTACTAAATTGAAACAAGCTTCTTCGAGTACACGCATTTGCGCCGGGGTAACCAGCTGGAAAAACGCACGTTTTTGCCGCGGGCTCATTAACTGCAGCGCCTGCAGTAAGCCTTGGAACTCTTCAAAATTCATTTTTGACGGTAAATCTTGCGGTACGAGAACAAATCAGACTGAATCTGGAAACCTTGGGGAGTTTTAGGATGCAAATCTAGCAGTAAAAAATTGTAAGGTACCTTAATGGCCCTCTCGTAAGCAAGAGGGAGGTGTTTTAGTCCAAGTTGACGGCTGAGGAGTTGAATCTGGCTGAAATCGCGACTGTTTTTGAATAAAAATAAATACTGACAGTTTAACATGACATCTCGCATGGATTTGCCCTGCCGATACATATTTTGGACGAGAAAGAAAACCGTCAGATTCTTATGATGTATGTACTTTGTGAACAACCGCGACGCACGGGCGTCGTTTGAAATTTCTTCCATTTGGTCGTCCAGGACGAGACAATTACTGTCTTTTGAGGAGAAATAGTCCTCTTCCAGAACCTTATCCAGGCTGCTCACAAACTCAATACCATTCATTTTGTCAAAGTCAGGTTGCCAGGCCGCGTACACGTACACTATCCTGTTCGGCACCTTATCAAACAGTACACCTGGATCGGCTAATATTCTAAGTATCAAGGTCGATTTTCCCGACATAGAAGGGCCGCTCAGCAGCGCCCCAAAGGGCGTCTGGAGCTTTAGACTGGTCGTCACTCTCTCCATTTAATAATTTTTTCAATCGAGTTTCTGCAGTTTGCAGTAATTCTATACTTTTCCCACCAAGTAGCACGCACTTTCCCGTTCGAAAAATGTTTATGGTGATTTTTAAGTCATTTAATCGGTATCTCACTGCGGGAAACAGTTCAGGAAAATATTCCAGCTTGGCGCGCGTGGCTAAATGGGATAAATGAATGTCTCTGCCGTAGTCGTAACGTGCAATCATGTTGACAATTCTCAAAACTTCTGTCCCAGTGCACGGGTAGCCTAACTGTCGTAACAGTACTGTATATGATTTAAACAAATTAGTTAATTTTTCTGGTGTTCTTTCACCCAGTATGATGACATTTCCATTCCGAAACACTTGGCATAAGTCAGAATAATGCAGTTTTAAATTAACTGCTGGAAAATCCTTCGGTCGAGTTGCAATACTGGAAAACTTTTCTTCAATTGCGTTTAAATCAAACGTGAAAGGGAACTTATGCGCCGCAACGATGTTGACGAGCTCCATTTTGGAAATAGCAAGATAGAGTGTTTGTTTCACAAATCAGACTGTTAACTCGACTTGCGAAGCAACACTCCACCCCGGATATTTCCGGTCCTTTATACTATATAATTTATTTTATTTATTTTATTTATTATATTTATTTTATTTATTTTATTTATTTTA
>CASBQM010000716.1 GCA_949127645.1 Synechococcales cyanobacterium PMM_0036 | reverse complement strand
GATGTGCTGGATGAACTGGGCAGCCGTTAGCACTGTGACTGTGCTGCTGTTTCTATTTGGCGTAAGCTTGCAAGCCTCCTGGCAGATGGAAGGGCTGCTCCATCAGTTTGGCAGTCAGCTAGAAATATCGGTTTACCTGGATACGGGCATCCAGGCGAAAGACTTGCAGCCGATGATGACCGCAATGCCCAATGTCACTAGCGTCACCGCCATTCCTAAAGAAGAGTCTTGGGCAAAGCTGATGCGCGACATGGGCTTGTCGGATATCCAGGGCGTGACCGAGCAGCTTGATGGTAACCCGCTCGTGGATGAACTGCGAATTAAAGCCGCCACTTCCGAAGCCGTGCCCGCTCTGGCGGCAAAGATCAACCAGATGCCGGGTATTGATCATGTTCAGTATGTCGATGAAGCCGTGAAACGCATTGCTCAACTGAGCCAGGGGCTAAGCTGGGTCAGTGTAGGCATGACAACGCTGCTGAGCCTGACAGCGATCGCCGTTGTCACTACCACTATTCGGCTGATTGTTATGGCGCGTCGGCGCGAGATCGAGGTGATGCAGCTTGTGGGAGCCACGACGACTTGGATCTATCTGCCTTTTATTTTACAAGGCTTGGTTCTGGGGATTGTGGGGGCGATCGTTGCTTGGGGTCTGATCGCGGGGCTTCAGAAATTTATCCAAGATTTGCTAGCGCAGCAGCCTGAGTTCATTCAGTTTCTCACCAACGGGATGCAGCTTTCGACAGCAGAGACATTCTTACTGCCCTTGGCTCTGCTAGGGCTAGGGCTATCGGTAGGGCTGCTGGGCAGTTTGTTTGCCGTGAGGCGGTTTACGACACGGTGAGGAGGGTTTTGGATTTACGAAAATGCGCAGGTGAGGGAGAGGGCTTGTTTGAGGAGCTTGTCGTAGCTGCGTTTGTTGACTACATAGGCTCCGAATCGGGCAAGATGGGGGTTCATCATTTGGGCATCAAAGAGGTGAAAATGGCGCGATCGCAGATGCTCGACTAGCTTCACCATGGCGACTTTAGAGCCTTCGGGAATATTAAAAAACATTGATTCGCCGATGAAAGCTCCGCCGATGGCGATCCCCAAAATTCCTCCGGCAAGCTCGTCGTCCTGCCAGGTCTCGAAGCTATGGGCATAGCCTGCTTGATGCAGCTCCCAATACAGCTCTTTTAGGTCTTTAGAGATCCAGGTGACATTGCGATCGGCACAGCCTTCTACTACGGCTTCAAAATCTCGATTGATGGCAGTCGTAAAGCGATTTTGATTGAGGACACGACGGAGCGAAGTGGGGTAGCGAAAGCGATCGTCTAATGGAATCAGCGTCCGCTCTTGACTAGAGTACCAGCCCAGATTTTCGCCATCGTTGTCTGCCATCAAGAAAAAACCCTGAGCGTAGCCATTGAGGATGGTAGGGATATCGTACTGCTGAGTCACGGAGCCGTTGAATCCTTAGTGTCGAATGCTCAATAGCCAAATTTAGGATGGGGATCTTGGTTCCCTTCTCCTCAACGGAGAAGGGATTTGGGATATCGCCTTACAAAGCCTGAGTCGCCATGCTCTTAAAGGCAAGCCGCTCATTTTGCACGTCAACCACGATCGTATCACCATCGACAAAATCACCGCGCAAAATTGCCTTGGCGATCTGCGTTTCTAGCTCACGCTGAATGGCACGCTTTAGCGGACGAGCGCCAAACACCGGGTCATAGCCCACCTCGGCAAGAAAGTCAAGGGCGGTATCTGACAGGCGTAAGGTCATCTTGCGATCGCTCAGTCGTTTGGCTAAACGCTGTACCTGAAGCTGGACAATCCGGCGCAGTTCCGATTTTTGGAGGCTATGGAAGATGATCATCTCATCAATCCGATTCAGGAACTCAGGACGGAAACTCGATCGCATGGCTTCCATCACCCGTGACCGCATTTCTTCGTAGCGGCTATCATCTCCAGACACATCTAGAATGTATTGGGAACCGATGTTGCTAGTCATGATAATAATGGTATTTTTGAAGTCCACTGTCCGACCCTGAGAGTCAGTCACGCGACCATCATCCAGAATTTGCAACATGACGTTAAATACGTCGGGATGCGCCTTCTCGATTTCATCAAACAGAATGACGGCATAGGGGCGACGACGCACGGTTTCGGTCAACTGCCCGCCTTCTTCGTAACCGACATAGCCGGGAGGTGCGCCAATGAGCCGAGAGACCGCGTGTTTTTCCATGTATTCCGACATATCAATCCGCACCATTGCCTCTTCGGTGTCGAATAAGTATGCCGCAAGGGCTTTGGCGAGTTCGGTCTTGCCTACGCCCGTTGGCCCCAGGAAAATAAAGCTGGCGATCGGTCGGTTAGGGTCTGCTAGTCCGGCACGAGAACGCTGAATGGCATCGGCTACGGCTGTGACGGCTTCATCTTGACCGACCACGCGATCGTGCAGTTCATCCTCCAGGCTCAGGAGTTTTTGCATCTCGGAGGCGACCAGCTTGCTGATAGGAATGCCCGTCCACTTGGAGATGATTTCGGCAATATCAGCTTCAGTGACTTCTTCCCGCAAAAGAGATTTGCCCGTAGTTTGAGTTTGAGTTAACCGTGCTTCTGTGTCTTCTAACTCTCGCTGAAGATCGGTAAGCTTGCCGTAGCGCAATTCTGCCGCCCGGTTGAGGTCGTACTCGCGCTCGGCTTGGGGAATATCGACATTCACAATATGGTCGATCTGCTCTTTAAGCTGCTTACGGCGATCGAGGACTTCCTTCTCGGCTTGCCACTGAGCCTTGAGGGCATTTCCCACTTCGCTGAGGTCGGCAATTTCTCGATCGAGCCGTTCTAGTCGTTCTCTGGAAGCCGGATCAACTTCTT
>CASBQM010000715.1 GCA_949127645.1 Synechococcales cyanobacterium PMM_0036 | reverse complement strand
ATCCTCCCCGGATTGTCACAGAGTTGCCCAAGGCGGGTATAGGAAGGCTGCTCCGGGGCTTGCTCTGGTGGATTACCCGCTTTGCGCCGCTGATCGGCTTAAGTGGGATTGCTGTGTATCATACGTTGAAGCGATCAGAGGATTTGCTTACCCAACTCCTCGTCAGTTGGTTGGTGGTAGGCTTGGCGGTCATTTGGACACAACGCCAATCTTGGTGGGAATATCATTACCTGTTGCTATTTGTTCCTCTAGGACTCCTTGCGAGCAAAGGGTTAGAGATGGAATGGCGTCCTGGTCTATTTAGAGAGCGGGGGCGCTCCTTAGGCTGGCAGGGAAAAATAATCATCCTGAGCAGCATTCTTTTAGTTTTACTCAGTGGTGTCTCCATTACCCAGCAAGTGTTATCCCTAGCGCGTTACAACTTTGCACTAACATCTACCGATCGCCTGGCTTATCGAAGCTATCTTTCTTCAGATTATGCAGGGGCGTTTCAAGAGACTGCATTCTTAAGGCGTCCGGATAGCGAGTCTGGCGATATTTATGTTTGTGGACAGCCGTTGTATTACTTCCTGTCAGGACGGGGACAGGCAATTCCGCTCAACGGTTGGTCACTAGAATTTCTTTTGGCTGAGCAATGGAATGAGTTGCGATCGCAGCTTGATACCGCTCGTCCTGTCTATCTGTTTGTAGCGTCAGATTATGTTGATTTAATTGCTCAGCACCCTGTAATTACTAATTTTATCGCCACCTACTATCGCCAAATGAGTCGATCTTCAGACGGAATTTGGTATTCCAACCAATCCTGACCATTTTTGGCGCAGTTCAGTAATTGAACACAGTGAGTTCTAACGTTCTTTCCTCATCAAGCTAACATCAATTCAATGTGATCGTGACAGGTGGAAACTGCGATCTCGGCGTAACCTTTCCCACAACCCGACTTTCTGTATATCCAGATCTGTGCAGCGCCGCCAAACAAGCGCTTGCTTGCTCTACTGGAATCGCCGCCAACAGACCACCCGATGTTTGCGGATCGAACAGCAGCGGATACAGAGGATGACTGATAACTTGACTGTAATTGTGAATGCATGAAGCAACCTGCAAGTTTTGCGGATGGAGAGAACTAAGAATGCCTTTTTGAATGGTTTCTTGTGCGCCTGGCAATACGGCGATCGCCCCTATCTCTAATTCCACTGCTACCTCAGAAGCCCGCACCATTTCCCATAAATGCCCCAATAATCCAAACCCTGTGACGTCTGTGCAAGCTGCTACTCCATGCGATCGCAAACACTCTGCTGCCGCCTGGTTGGAAAGCAGCATAGAGGCGATCGCCGCCTCAATCCATCGTCCCTTTGCCTGCAATCGCATATCGGCTGCGAACAAAGTTCCTGTTCCCAACGCCTTAGTCAAAATTAAAACTTGCCCTGGCTTCATACCGTTTTTACGCCAAAGTTTTTCGGGATCAGCTAAACCATTGCAGGAAAGACCTAGTGAGATTTCAGATCCTTCGGTCGTATGTCCACCGATTAGCATTGCTTGAGACTGGTTAAGGACTTTAATTGAGCCTGATAAAAGCTGGTAGAGCGTTTCTTCTTGTTTCGATTCCGAGGCGTAGGGAAGAGTAGCGATCGCCAAGGCACTCTGCGGCATTGCCCCCATTGCAAACAAATCACTCAAACAATGATTGGCGCAAATCTGCCCAAATAAAAACGGGTCATTCACTAACGCCCGGAAATGATCAACCGTCTGCACCATCACCATCCCTGCCGGAATCGTGACCACTGCGCTATCATCTGCCGCCGCTAACCCCACTAATATATCGTCCCGTTCCACCTGCCCTAATTCAATCCGCGCTAACACTCTGCCCAAAACTGCCCCACCCACTTTAGAAGCACACCCCGCACAGTGCATTTCTGCGGAGGGTTCGTTCTCCATACCCTTCAGGGTCAAATTCCGAAATTGATCCATAAACTTTTGATCAATATTGTCCTTCCAGTGCCAAAGCCAAGGATAGGGCGGTAGTCTCAGTGCGCCCCGAGAAGCTAAGGCTTGGCGATCGCCCGTTCCCAGCAAAATCAGGAATTCTTTCTGTGGCACAAACGGTTTTAACGGTTGAGATAAGAGCAATCGCCGTAAGTTTTCTGTCAAAGGCTTGCCCTGCCGCACCGCAAAGACCCCTGCCTTGGGTCGAGCCTGATCAATCATCGTCGCCACATCACCTGCTGCAAACACCTGCGGATGAGAAATCGACTGAAGCCGATCATTGACCAGGATAAAGCCCCGCTCATCTGTGGCTAGCCCGGAAGCTTTCAGCCAGGGAGCCGCTGCCGCTTGTGTCACCCAGAAAATGCGATCGCACTCTACCGTCAATCCCGACTCGCAGTGAACTGATGTTTCCTTCACCTCCCTCACCGACTGCTGTAAATGAAGATGAATGCCGCGTTGGACAAGCAGCTTTTGAACCTGACGGCTGAACCCTGGATGACGTTCTGGCAAGAGGCGATCGCCCCGATGAAACAAATGCAATTCCAGGTGAGAAGCAGGTTGCCCTGCCTGACTCAAAACTTTCAGCAGTCTTGCCTGGATATTGAACGCCAGCTCCACTCCCCCAGCGCCGCCGCCGACGATCGCCACCGTCACCAGACGTTCAGGATTTTGAGTGATCGCCGCCACCATTTGATCCCAGTAGGTCAAAAACTGCGAAATCGGCTTGACGGCGATCGCGTGCTCCATTGCCCCCGGAACCATGACCGCAGCCGGGTTGCTGCCAATATCGATGGAAAGCAAGTCGAAGGCGATCGGCGGATGGTCTTGCAATACCACCTGATTTTTTACTCCATCCAATCCCACTGCCCGATCCACAATCATGCGTGCCTGGGCAAACTGAGTTAAGGGACGGAGATCAATATGGCAATCGTCAAAGTCATACAGTCCTGCCACGTACCCTGGCAGCATTCCAGAATAGGGCGTGTGTGATACATCGGTAATCAGCGTCAGCCGCACGCCATCGATAGGGTTCATGCCAAACTTTTTGAGGGCGATCGCGTGGCTATGCCCACCCCCGATCAGCACCAAATCTTGCGTAATGGGAGGTTCAGCGCCCTGCATGGTCAACTCCCTCGGCTAGCCAAAAATATTAAATAAGCCAAAATATAAAATCCGCAAAAAATAGCTTGTGCTGTGATTCTACCAATTTCATTTGTGGTCACTGAGTCTAGAATAATGTCGGGTTTTGTTGCAAGCGGGTCGAACTAGGATGACAAGTATGGAAACCATGAGTATACCCATTGGCAGTTATGCCCCTGACTTTGAGCTGCCAGGAACCGATCGCTCAGTCCATCACCTGACCCGCTATTTAGAGAAATTTCGGGCGGTGGGCGTGGTAATAATGAGCAATCACTGTCCTTATGTCCAGCTATACCTCGATCGCCTCAAGCAAATTCAGGCAGATTTTCAGGCTCAAGGGTTCACGCTGGTTGCCATCAATGGCAGTGATGTCAATAGCAGTGATGTCAATAGCAGTGATGAGCAGAGTCATTCTGAGGAAGGCTTTGAGTCCATGAAAACTTTTGCTGCCGAACATCAGCTCAATTTCCCCTACCTACGCGACATGACGCAGGATGTGGTGCGGAGTTTTGGCGCAGCACACACGCCAGAAGTCTACTTACTCGATCGCCTGGGCATCATTCGATACCGAGGTGCCATTGATGATAATCCGCAAAATCCACAGGGTGTTCAGAGAGATTATTTTAGACAGGCGATCGTACGACTCTTGTTAGAACAGGAAATTATTGTAAAATCAACAAATTCGATCGGCTGCTCCGTTAAATGGCGTACGTAAAAACCGATACTCCAGAGGTTACAGATGACAATTCTACTGTTATCTTAGGGTGGAAGCACCTTAAAACTGAAAAACCGTTCATGGGACTAATATACCAGCGCGTTCTGCTGAAGTTGAGCGGCGAAGCTTTGATGGGCGATCTGTCCTACGGAATCGACCCTGCTATCGTTCAAAGCATTGCTCAAGAGCTAAAGGAAATTGTGGCGGAAGGCGTTGAGGTGGCGGTCGTTGTGGGCGGCGGCAACATCTTTCGTGGCGTTAAGGGTGCAGCAGCCGGGATGGATCGGGCAACGGCTGATTATATTGGCATGATTGCAACGGTCATGAACGCAATGACGCTTCAAGACGCTCTAGAGCAAATCGAAATTCCGACTCGGCTATTAACAGCGATCGAAATTCAGGAGGTGGCAGAACCCTACATTCGTCGCCGCGCCATTCGTCATCTTGAGAAAGGGCGTGTGGTCATCTTTGGTGCCGGTTCCGGCAATCCGTTTTTCACCACCGACACTACAGCCGCCCTGAGAGCTGCCGAGATTGATGCGGAGGTGGTGTTTAAAGCCACTAAGGTCGATGGAGTCTATGACTCTGACCCTAAGAAAAATCCGGATGCGCGCCGCTTTCAGAGCCTCACTTACACCCACGTTATCACCCAAGATTTGAAAGTCATGGACACGACGGCGATCGCCCTGTGTAAAGATAACAATATTCCAATTATTGTTTTTGACCTTTCGGTGCCCGGTAACATTCGCCGCGCTGTTATGGGAGAATCAATTGGCACAATTGTGGGAGAATCCTGTGAAATTATCTGAAGTCGAGAGTCAGATGCAGAAAGCGATTGAGTCTACTCAGCGCAACTTCAACACTATCCGCACCGGACGCGCTAACGCCGCCCTGCTCGATCGGATACAGGTCGAGTACTACGGCACGCCAACTGGACTCAAGTCTCTGGCAAATATCAGCACGCCCGACTCTTCGACGGTGCTGATTCAGCCTTACGATCGTGGTTCGCTCAATCTTGTTGAAAAAGCGATCTCCCTGTCGGATATTGGGTTAACCCCTAGCAACGACGGCTCCGTGATTCGGCTCAACATTCCGCCGCTGACGAGCGATCGCCGCAAAGAGCTAGTCAAAACGGCAGCAAAATACGCAGAAGAGGGAAAAGTCTCTGTGCGTAGCGTTCGTCGAGATGCGGTTGATGCGGTGCGCAAGCAGGAGAAAAACAGCGAAGTCTCTGAAGATGAAGCCCGCGATTTGCAGGACAGCATTCAGAAGCTAACCGATAAGTACGTCAGCAAAATCGACCAGCTTCTTGGGGAGAAAGAAACTGACATCACGACTCTCTAGCCATGACCCTCTAGAGATCAAGCACGTCAAAAAAACCTTTGGACATGATACTGGCGTACTCAGGAGTGCAATTCCAGACTTATGTATGACTGCATTATTGTCGGAGCCGGGCCGGCAGGAGGCGCTGCCGCCTATCATTTGGCAAAGCGGGGGCGATCGGTTCTAATTCTAGAGAAAGAGTCTCTGCCGCGCTACAAGCCCTGCGGAGGCGGTGTTTCGCCCCAGGTTGCCCAGTGGTTTGACTTCGACTTTTCTCCAGCTATCTCGCTCAAGGTCAACGCCCTGCGCTTTACCTGGAAGATGGACGACCCAGTAGAAGCGACGCTTAACGACATCGATCCGATCTGGATGGTGCGGCGCGATGTGTTTGATCATTTCTTAGTGCAGCAGGCACAGAAGCAAGGCGCAGAGCTTCGGGACAACACGGCAGTCTCTGGAATTGAGTTTAAGGGCGATCGCTGGCAGGTGAACACCATCACCGAGGCTGGAATGATGCCTGTTGAAGGGCATTACCTCATCGCCGCCGATGGAGCCAAAGGCTCAATGGCAAAATGGCTCGGCTTCAAAGATCGCAAACGTCGGCTTGCTGGAGCGCTAGAGGCAGAAGCCCCGGCAAGCAATCCTGATACCCAGGTTCATTTTGAGTTTGGCATGGTGAAAAACGGCTACATCTGGAATTTCCCCAAGGCAGACGGCTATTCGATCGGCATTGGCACCTTCCGGGGCAACGGCGGACAGCAAGATTTCAAGGGCATTCTTGCTGAATATGCTGCCTCTTTTAATATCGATCTCAAGTCCGCCAAACAATTTGGACACCCGCTCTGCCTCTGGGACGGCAACCAAACCCTACATACGCAAAATGCTCTGCTGGCTGGAGAAGCGGCTTGCGTCGTTGACCCGATGACAGCAGAAGGCATCCGTCCCTCTATTTTTAGCGGCATGAAGGCAGCAGAAGCGATCGATCAGGCGATCGGCGGCAATGCCAATGCCCTAGAGCAATACACCGAAGTCATCATTAAGGAATGGGGCAATGACATGGTGTGGGCACAGCGTCTCGCGGCAGTGTTCTATAGCGTTCCAGGCATTGGCTATAAGGTGGGAGTAAAGCGCCCTTCAGCGCCGACAAGGATGGGGCAGATTCTCGTCGGTCAGATGGGCTACGGCGATGTAGCAGGTCGGGCACTGAAGCGGCTCAGCACGGCTTTGATTCCCGGTATGGGCGGCTAGGTGCTTGGTTAGTGAGGCTCTGCCTAGGCACTTAGAAATTTTGGGCTTTGTATTTTGAATTGAATCTAAAATCAATCCAAGTAGGAT
>CASBQM010000714.1 GCA_949127645.1 Synechococcales cyanobacterium PMM_0036 | reverse complement strand
GGGGATGACCTTTGCTTTCCGCACGCCTCCCGCCTTTGCTAACGTGCTGAAGGATGCGGGCTTCAACGTCCTCAGCGTGGCAAACAATCACTCGTTCGATTTTTCGGATCAGGGTTTTGCCGACACGATCGCTAATATCCAGCAGTCGGGCATGACGGCGATCGGTCAGAAAGGTCAAATCTCCTATCTCACGGTTAAAGGCGTACCGATTGCCTTCATTGGATTCAGCTATTTGCCTGATCACAACTGGATGCTGGATTTGGACACTGCAAGGGCATTAGTCGATCAGGCTAAACAACAGGCTCAAATTGTCGTGATTTCAGTTCATGCCGGGGCTGAAGGCAGTGATGCCATGAATACACCCGATCGCTCAGAGCAGTTTTTTGGCGAAGATCGGGGAAATTCTGTCCAGTTTGCCCATGCCATGATTGACCAGGGAGCCAGCCTAGTGCTGGGGCATGGGCCGCACGTCCCGCGATCGCTAGAACTCTACAAGAGCAGACTGATCGCCTACTCTCTGGGCAATTTTGTGGGCTACCGGACGCTATCGAGTCAGGGCGTTTTGGGCAACTCAATGATTTTGCAGGTCGATCTGAATGGCGAGGGCAAGTTTGTTGGGGGCAACATTATTCCGGTGGTCTTAGATGCCAACGGCGTGCCCTACGTTGACGATACTTTTCGGAGCGTCAGCTTTGTGCGTAGTTTGATTGAAAGTGATTTTCCGGTCACGCCGCTGCTGATCGAGGATAGCGGCAAACTGGTGATCAATGAAGCGAAATAGGAAAGGGAGGAGCGATCGCTCCTCCCTTTCCTATTTATCAATCAATCAGCTATGGCAACACATGGGCAGCCTTCGAGTACAGATTGTACTTATTGCGTCCTGTTTCCTTGGCACGATAGAGAGCGGTATCCGCGTTTTTGAGCAGCGTTTCTGTATCCTCTCCATCCTGAGGATAGGCGGCAATGCCAATGCTGATGCTGATGTGCAGCCGATGATCTGCCAGATCAAACTCTTCGCGCAGAGATTCTAAAATTCGTTGGGCGATCGCAGTTGCATCCTGAATATCGTGAATATTAGACAGGAGCAGAGTGAATTCATCGCCTGCCCAGCGGGCAACAATATCACTCTCTCGCAGACATTGGGTGAGTCGTTCGGCTACGTTTTGCAGCAGCAAATCTCCTGCTGCGTGTCCTAGCGTGTCGTTAATGCTTTTAAAGCGATCTAAATCTAAGAACATCACCGCCAACCGAGTTTTATTCTGTTTTGCCTGCTCCAGCGTTGTGACTAGCCGATCGTTAAACAGCATCCGGTTAGGTAGTCCCGTCAATAAATCATGGGAAGCCTGGTAGCGAATGATAGCTTCATTGCTGTGGCGAAGGGTGACATCTCTAAAACTCCAAACTCGACCCACACTTTTGCCATTGAGACACTGTGGCAGAGAATAGCGCTCAAAGATTCGACCATCTTTGAGCTTCAGCACGTCTTCGTAGGTGGCTGCCGATAAATCACACGCACCCTCAACCGAGCTAAAGCCCTCGCTGCTAAAAAACGCATTGGGATCTTGGAGTTGATCCAAGATGGTATTGAGTGGCATCGAACTGAGCGGCATCGAATTGAGCGATATGGCGCTGTGTTGAACCGTACATTTTGCGGTAGATATTGCGGTAGATGTTGCGGCGGGTGCTGCCGCAATCCCCCACATTTCTACAAATTTTTGATTAAAGCCTTCAATGTTTCCGGCTTTGCTAATCACCAAAATGCCGTCTACAGTTGATTCGAGAGTGGCTTGCAGAAGTGAAAGAGCCTGTTCTAATTCTGATTGAGCACGCTGGCGATCGCCAATATCTCGTTTAATCGCCACATAGTTTGTGACTTCACCCATGCTGTCATAAACCGGAAAAACAGTCGCATCTTGATGGTAAGTCGAGCCATCTTTTCGTTTTCCAGTGCAAAAACCCGTCCAAGCTTCACCTGAGGCGATCGTGCGCCAAATGCCTTCATCCGCAGCTTCGTACGGCTCTACCTGCAACAGAGCATCGGGCGTTTGTCCTAGAGCCTCCTCGCGCTGATACCCCGTGATTTTCTCAAAAGCCAGATTTACATAAACGAACCGAAACTGAAGATCACAGATTTCGATCGCGTCTGTCGCCTGCTCTAAAATAGCGGTTGCCAGTGACGGGTGAATTGTGTCATGAGGAAAAGCTTTGGCGAGAGAGGAAGTTGAGAGCATAAGGTTTAGCAAACATTGATCTGAAACCGCCCCCAAAGTTGACAGCATATCTTTCGTCATTCGCATTTTCACCCCGCTCCTTTACTTTGCGCACCCCAACCTGAAACCGGACTAAAAATCCTCGATTGGGATGCAAGTGTCCGTATTAAAGAAGCTTTTTAGGATAAATTTTATACATATTAAATATCAGTATAACTGGTGTTGGAGTTGCCCTACTCAGCTTCTTGGCTGATATATAAAGCAGATTCATTTGTTCTTTTGAATACAGAACTTTTGGAATGTGAGGAAGAATTGTCAGGCTTGAAATATGTTTTGATCAAGAAACCCTACCCAAAATACTGGACTCCCCATTGACAAGCTAGCCGGAAAGCCGATAGATTCAACATATGAAGGGGAGTAGCTGCTAGTTGAAATGCTGTCTGTTCGGGACAGGTGACTAGTCCGCCTTAAGTCAACATACTGGTGATGAACCTGGCTGGGGCGACAAGTTTTTGATAAAAAAGCTTTTGTAAGCGAGACCTTCACTGAGTCCACACGTTTCGTGGGCTTGGTGAAGCGTATCTTTCTCCTCATCAAGCCCACTTAAAAGATCCCTACATCTTTATAAGAGGCTTGATGATGTTAACGGCATTCACCGCAGCGCTTTTGCTGACCACCATTTCTGAGATTGGCGACAAGACTTTTTTCATCACCGCCATCCTTGCCATGCGCCACTCGCGGCGAGTGGTCTTTGCGGGGGCGAGCGCTGCCCTAGCCGTAATGACGGTTCTTTCAGTAGCGATGGGGCAAGTCGCAACGCTATTGCCCAAGCACTATGTCGCCTGGGCAGAAATTCTTTTGTTCCTAGGGTTTGGGCTGAAGCTGCTCTACGAAGCTAGCCAGATTTCGCCTAAGGTAACGGCTACCGAAGGTTGTCAAGAGGCAGAAGAAGCGATCGCCCAGCTAGAAACCCAATCTAAGCGACGCACCCAGTGGTCAGTTTTGGCACAGGCATTCGGGATGACCTTTTTGGCAGAGTGGGGCGATCGCACCCAGTTCACTACCATTGCTTTGGCGGCGGCGAATAATCCGGTGGGTGTGATTTTAGGCGCTGTTTTGGGTCACGTATTTTGTGCGGCGATCGCCGTGCAGTGCGGTCGCTATATCTGCGGCAAGCTGTCCGAACGGACGCTTTTGGGAATTGGCGGAGCGCTATTTATTCTTTTTGCGGGCGTTGGCTTGGTGGAGCTGTTGCATTAGTGGCTTGAGCATTAGCGGTTCAGGTTTGTTTCAGCCACTTATTTCCCCTTTAACTAATAATTAACGACCGCTAGATCCTTGTTTTTATCATGAAAATCATTCTCATACTAAGAACTGCTAACCTCTTTCTGATAGGATGACAGGCTGATAGGATGACAGGCTTGGTTGATTCTGGAACAAATGCTGAACGAGGTTGGGGTTTGGAGCTGATGAGGAACATCTATTGGCTCTGCATCTTCTAGATTTGAGTCTTCCAATCCTTTGCAATCTATGATTTCTGTCGAAGACAGCAAGGAGAAACCGCAACCGTGAAATATTGCTGGCTATTACCAAGTGGGCTGTTGCCCTCTGGACTGCTTTCTATGATTTTGGGAGCAGGCATTTTGCTGTTTTCGTCTCCTGCTGAGGCAGGTCAACTGCAATCCTGGCAGTTTAGCAGCCGTGAAAACCGCTTGACTTTCACCACCGATGAGGGCGTGTTGCCTAGCGTTCAGCTTGTTTCTGACCCGATGCGACTGGTGATCGATCTGCCGAGAACGAGTCTGGGGCGATCGCGCGTTAGCCAGTCTGCAACCAACGGCATCCATGAAATTCGGCTGGCGCAATTTAATGCCAATACGACCCGAATTGTGATTGAACTTAGTCCTGGATACACGATCGATCCAGACCAGGTAAAAGTACAGGGCACGAGCGACACAAATTGGACGGTGCAACTGCCCATGCCGCAGCAGAGTGAAGCCATGCGATCGAACCCCGATCGGGCGACATCAGATCGGGCAGGTCGGGGTTCAGGCGGAGCTTCATCAAGTACGGGATTAAGCACAGCTTCAGGTACAGTTCTAGAAGGAGTGCGGGTGACGCAAGACGGCTTCTTTTTCAGTACTAGCGGTCAAAAACCCAATCTGACACAGGAATACAGCGACGATCGCCGCCAGTTGACCCTAGAGCTAAAGGACACGGCTCTTTCGCCGCGCCTCACTCAACGAGATATCACGGTCGATCGCTATCGGATCAGCCGCATTCAGCTTGTACCCCTTGAGGGCAGAAATCCGCCCGTGGTTCGGATTGTTCTGGACATGGCAGAAGATAGCCCTGAGTGGCAAGCTAGTGTCGCCAATTTGGGGGGCGTGGTGTTGGTGCCTGTGGGGGGTCTGGCGGCAGCCGATCCAGGCGATCGCACTTCTCAATCTTTAACAGCCCAATCTCTGACAGCCCAGCCTCTAATAGCCCAGTCTGGGGCTAATCCAGATCAGTCGTCGAACTCAAGAAGTGCGATCGATTTATCCAACCCCGACTTTCTCAACACACCCATCGAACTCCCGGATGTATCTAATCGGCGGGTGCGGATTGCCATTGATCCAGGGCATGGCGGTCGTGATCCCGGCGCAGTCGGCATCAATGGCTTACAGGAAAAGATCGTCGTCCTAGACATTGCCCAAAAAGTGACGCAGCTCTTAGAGCAGCAGGGCGCTCAGGTAATCTTGACTCGAAGCGACGATACTGAAATTGATCTAGAGCCGCGCGTCCAGGATGCTAACCAGGGCAACGCCAATGTATTCGTTAGCATTCATGCTAATGCGATCGATATGGATCATCCCGGCACCAACGGAGCTGAAACCTACTACTATTCCTCGGATGAGGCTTCTCAGTTGGCTCAAGCTATTCAAACTAGCGTGGCTCAGGGTACAGGGATGCGTAATATCGGCGTGAAACAAGCGCGGTTTTATGTTCTACGCAATACCCATATGCCCGCCGCCTTAGTGGAGGTGGGTTTTGTCACCGGGCAGTTAGATGCACCTCGTCTCGCCGATCCGACTTTCCGCGATCGCATGGCGCAAGCGATCGCGCGTGGCATTCTACAATATGTGCAGCAACGTCTCTAGCGGGTACTCTTATGCATCTCTCCGCTGACCAGCAAAACTCTATTCAGCGGCTCATCCAAGATTGCGGACAGCAGGCGCGGCGCATGGCGGCAGAAAAGTTTCAGGTCTACGAGAAGGGGCGAGATGATTACG
>CASBQM010000713.1 GCA_949127645.1 Synechococcales cyanobacterium PMM_0036 | reverse complement strand
TGACCGGAAAAGTGGGATGCAAGCCCCGTCCTTCTAGGACGGCTTTTTCTTGGATTTCAGGCGACGGATACATTCTCTAAGAACATCGTTCTGCGTTCGGTCATTGCCCTCGCAATACTCCAAAAGAATTACGTACTCTTCATCTGAGCATCGAATAGTTAGTTTTTTCATGCCGTCGTTTTGCCGTCAGTTATGCTAAGATACTAACATGAAAGCAAGATACCAGTACCGATTCTATCCAACCGACACACAAAAGCAGAGCCTAGCTCAATTGTTTGGCTGTGTTCGCGTAGTTTGGAATGATGCACTGGCTATCTGCAAGGACTCGGAGAAGTTGCCTAAGAATGGCGACTTGCAAAAGGTTGTCATCACTGAAGCAAAGAAAACGGATGAGCGGTTATGGCTTGCTGATGTCTCTAATATCCCACTACAACAGTCTGTAGCAGACTTGGGCACTGCCTATCAGAACTTTTTCAACTCTCGCAATGGGAAACGAAAAGGTTCAAAAATGGGTTTGCCCCGGTTCAAGAAAAAACAGGGTAGACAGTCTGCCAGGTTTAGGATTGGCGGGTTCTCTATTAAGGGCACTCATGTCTACATTGCCAAAATCGGCAATGTTGATCCGATATGGTCAAGAGAATTGCCGTCTGAACCCAGCTCTGTCACGGTGATCAAGGATGCTGCTAATCGGTACTTCCTCAGCTTTGTAGTTGAGATTGTTCCGATCGTTCATCCCGCATTGAATCCATCAATCGGCATCGATCTGGGGATTAAGGTGTTTGCCGCTTTGAGTTCGGGCGAAAAGGTTCTGAGTCCTAACTACTCAAATGTAGATAGACGAGTCAGAAAAGCCCAACGCAAATTAGCCCGTCAGGTGAAAGGGTCTAAGCGTCGGGAACGAACTCGGCTCAAGATCGCCAAACTGCACAACCAAATAGCGGATACCCGAAAAGACTTCCTGCACAAGCTTTCAACTCGAATGGTGAGAGAAAATCAATCCATCATTTTAGAAGATCTCAACGTGTCAGGCATGGTCAAAAATCGCAAACTCTCTAGGGTGATTAGCCTTCAAGGGTGGCGGGAATTCAGGGTATTGGTTGAGGCGAAGTCTGAGAAGTTTAGCAGAACTTTCACGGTGATTAGCCGATGGGAGCCAACCTCTCAAATCTGCTCTGATTGCGGGTTTAAGTGGGGCAAGTTAGATCTCAAGGTCAGGACTGTAACTTGTGTCAGTTGCGGCTCAATCCACGACAGAGACATCAACGCCTCAAGAAATATAGATAAAGTCGGAACAGGGCATTGTCACGACTCTAAACGGACGCAGAGAGACAGTAAGACTGGTTCGCCAGCAAGTTTCGTTGAAGCGTCAAGAATCACCGCTCCTTTAGGACGGTGAGTATGTCAAGAGTGTTTTATAGATTGCGATCGAGCTTACTCAGAATCACAAGGGCTTTGTCGATATCTCGGACTTTGATGGCTCTGAGGGCGGTGAGGATCGATCGCAGGAGAGCAACTTCGTCAGCGGAAAGGGTAATCATAATTTGATTTCGTTGTAATTTGCCACAATGCCACGATACCACAAGTGAAGGGTTTCGTATAAGACAATGTGGAAGCTAGATCTAAGTAGGGTTAAGGATGAGTGCTAAGAGAAAACCAGAGTTTAGAGTTTTCACCGACGAAGATGCGGCTACTCTGGTCAAGACCTTAGCAGCATTAAAGAGTATGAGCATTTCTGAACTGTTCAATGAGGCTTTGGAGTTGTGGTTGTCACAGCCTGAACAGCAGAAACTTATAGAGCGACACAATTTGGACGAAATTGAAGACGATTAAGCTTGAGATATTTCTGATCCAAAATCCCAAACCCTAAAGGTAGGAACGATCGCCCTCTGAACGCGACCATTGCTGCTCTGAACTCAAATGCTGCACCTCAAAGGAGGAGCGATCGCCTATCTTGGTAGTCATAGCATTCTTCTCTGACTGCCCTTATGGTTGATCCGTTTACGGCTGCTGCGATCGCGGCGATGGCTCCGGTCTTGAAAGACTTGGCGATAGACATCCTCAAAGACAGCGCCAAAGATGAGGCTAAAGGACTCGTTAGCCAGGGCATTAAGCAAATTGGCGATGGAGCGCAGCAGCAGCTTTTCAATGCCTCTCGTCAATATGTGGAAAATTATCAGGAGCGACATTGCACCCTCAAGGTTTTAGGGATGAGAGAGCCTGTCCGCCTCGACTCTGTTTATACCGCAGTGCGGTTTTTAGACGGTGATGATCTGCGCCAGTTTGTCTCGGCTCAAGAGATGGAGCAGGCGTTTCGGGAGACGCGATCGCGGCGACTGCGGCAGCGGGAAGGCAAAAAGTAAGACGGGCTAGCCGTTGCTAATGCCAAGCCATACTTGATGGTGTTGGGCGCACCGGGAGCCGGAAAGTCTACATTTTTGCGAAAGATGGGCTTAGAGGCGCTGCGAGGCAAGCGTCAGGAGTTTCAGCATCGCTGTATTCCGGTGTTTGTTGAGCTAAAGCGATTGCCTACCAGCGACATTAATCTGGAGCAGGTGATTGTCAACGAGTTTGAGACCTGTGGGTTTCCCGATGCCAAGGGTTTTACTCGCAAAGCCTTGAAGCAGGGTAGGCTGCTGATTTTGCTGGATGGGCTAGATGAAGTGCCAACCGCGCAGCTAACGCAAGCGATCCGAGCCATTCAAGATTTTGTCGATCGCTATGACAAAAATCGCTATATCGCCTCTTGCCGGGTCGCCGCCTATCGCCACAATTTCCGGCGCTCCAGCGGTGTGACTATGGCAGAGTTTGAAGACGATCAGATTCAGCAGTTTATTTGCAACTGGTTTCGATCGTCCACCAATGCCCAAACTCAAAAAGCCGAAACCTGCTGGATAGAGTTGCAGAAGCCTCAGGCGGCTGGAGCCAAAGAGCTAGCCCATACGCCGCTGTTGCTGACCTTCCTTTGCTTGGTCTACGATCGCTCCCTCAGCTTTCCCAGCAACCGCAGCATTCTATATCGAAAAGCCCTGCGGATTTTGCTAGAAGAATGGGCAGCCGAGAAGTGTTTGGAGAACCAGCGGCAGATTTATGAAGGGCCGAGCGTAGAGCTAGAGGAAAGTCTGCTGTCGGAAATTGCGGCAAAAGGGTTTGCCAGAGACCAGCTATTTTTTTCGCAGCGCGAGATCGTCGATCGTATCAAGGCTTTTTTGGCTAACAATCTGAATGCGCCAAAGTATTTGGATGGCGAAAAAGTGCTGGAGGCGATCGCCGTGCAGCAAGGGATTTTGGTGGAGCGGGCAGAAGATGCCTATTCTTTCTCGCATCTGACGCTGCAAGAGCACCTGACGGCGCAGTACATTGTCAATAATCCCGAAAATATACGATTGCTGGTCGCAAAACATCTGCTTAATGACAACTGGCGCGAAGTGTTTTTGCTGATTGCTGGACTGTTGCCCGGAAGCAAAGGAGCCGATCCGCTGCTGCTTTTGATGGAAGAACAAGCGCGATCGTTTATCAACACGCCAAAGCTGAAAGCTTTGTTGAAATGGGCAGATGACCTGACAGCAGAGTCAGAAGGAAACTATATGCCTGCGGCTGAACGAGCAGTGGCAATCTATTTTGCTTGCAATCTTGCCCACGAACGCATATTTCAATCAGATGAAGTCAGACCAGCTGCAGCGAATGTCCAAAAATTGTGCATAAGAAGCGGACAGACATTCAATATCTTCATTCAAAGCTTCGACTACGATTTCGGACTCGACCAGATCGTAAGGGATATTTTGATCGCACGTGACTTTACCTTGAGCTTTGATCCTGAAATTTTCTGTGGTCTTGAGCTTGCCCGTACATTTGAAGAAACACAAATCTTCAAATCCGTTGATTTCACAAAGCTAATTACCGAGCTAGAGATACTTAAATCGCAAGTTCCAGATAATGCTCAACCGCTTGAGATTCGACGACCATTTTTCGATCGTGTTGATCAAGTATGGGTTAATGCGTTGGAACTCAATCGAGAGATCGCAACACTCTCGGATGAAGAAGTGGGTGCGTGGGCAGATTATCTCGATGCCTGTAGACTGATGGTGCGGTGCAAAAAAGCAGCTGTGCGCGTGTCGCCCCAGACCTGGGACGCGATCGAGGGGCGGATGTTGACGGTAGCAGCCGAAACGAATGGATAGAGCGTTAGGTTTAGACTGGAAAAAGCCTTGCTTGGACACTGCCCATGAAAGCCTACGAACTTACAGCAAGAATTAATGCCGATGGTGAATTAGAAGTTCCCAGACTTCATCTGAAGCACTTGCAAGAAAATACGCCTGTACGAATCATCGTTCTGGTCAACGAGTCAGGCGATGCGTCAGCGACGCAAACGTTTGAGCTTGAAGCAAGGACGATCGCCCTCTGAACTCAAATAATGCACCTTAAAACCGGAGCGATCGCCTTTTGAACCGGAACGATCGCTCTCAAAATAGGAACAGTTCGCTCTAAAACCGGAACGTATCGCTCTCAAAATAGAAGTAGTCTGCCTCAAAACCGGAACGATCGTTCTCTGAACTCGATCATTGCACCTCGGAACTCGAAATTTGCCCTTCTGAACTCAACCAGTGGAGTAGGAAATATGCCTTACAAAGTGAATATTTTGATTGAAAAAGATGAAGATGGGTTTTATGCTTATTGCCCAGAGTTACCAGGATGTCAAAGTCAGGGAGACACGTTAGCAGAGGCAAAAGAAAATATTCAGGAAGCTGTTGAACTTTACCTGGAAACGCTCTCAGAGAAAGAAAAGCAATCCTTCCTCAGTAAAGAAGTCGTAGCCATGACGCTAGAGGTACAAGTTGCCTAAGCTTCCTCGTTTAACTGCACAAGAGGCAGAGAAACTTTTGCTTGCTGCTGGCTTTACCCAACTGAGGAGCAAAGGAAGCCACAGAATTTATTTCAAAGCAGGAGTGAGGGTTGTCATTCCCTTTCATGCTGGCAAAATTTTGCATCCTAAGATTGTTAGGCAGGTAATGGATGCGATCGACAGAGATGTAGATGAATCATAAGAAGGTGTACGACACCCAAGATTACGCTGGATACCTTTGTGCAGTGGGGGCGATCGCGCAAGTCCACCCCCGTGAGCCAAGTGACGGGATAGCAGTTAACCCGATCCGGCTGGTAAAGTTCATGCTGCTTGAAACAAATGAGCAGGATAAACCTTAGGTTCAGGAATTGGCGTACCCTTGTTTTGAAAATACTCCAACAACAGCTCAATGACTTCTTGCCCATGTGTTGCGGCTTCTGTATAGGTCTGCCCATCCGTGCAAGGCTGATTGACCATCCCCTCAAAATCTGGAAGGAAAACAACGTAACAGTTATCTTCTTCAGACCATTGGATGATCATGCTGTAGTGTTTGTTCACTCTTCCAACTCCTTTAAGAGCTTAAGTGCATCCTTAACCTGTTTTTCTAAGTACAAAGGCGCATCATCTCCGTCTTTTCTAGAAATGACGATCGAGGTAGGCAGCTTAGGATGCTCCCAGATCTGATGACTACCTTTACCCCGCTGCTTGAGATGAAGATAGCCAGCTTTAGTAAGAATAGTTTTGATTTCGCGGATTTTCTTAGGCAACTTTAGTAACTAGTCATCCCTGAGATAAATTTTAGCTCGTAATATGCGACCTTCTCTTTCAGAATTAAACTGAAGGTGGAGTTCCAGCCAGAATCTTGGTGAAAAACCAAGCTATGAGTTTGCGAATTAATCAACTACGCTGCCGACACCAAAGATCATGCTGGCAGCGATAGACTTTGTGCAATGGGGGCGATCGCGTAAAGCCATTCCCATCAGCCACTCCCATCAGCCAAGTGACGAGATAACGGCTTACACCATTTCCCTTTTTTGAGACCCAGCCAAATCTCGAAGTTCGGAAACCCGTACTCCTAAAGTGAGAGAGAGAGTTGCAATCACCCCCCTTAGTCCGCTAAATTAGCACTCAGAGGTTGAGAGTGCTAAAGTAAAGCTCTAACCCGCAGATTTCAAAGGATCGAAGCATACTGTGCAGGTTCCGATGAGGAGCTGAATTTATGCTGATAACCTGTCTCAACCTAATTTAACTGTTCTGGAGAAAATATTTATGGCAGCACTAACTCTAAGCGTTTCTACCGTCAAGCCTTTGGGCGATCGCGTCTTCATCAAGGTCACTGCATCTGAAGAAAAAACTGCGGGCGGCATCTTCTTGCCTGAGACGGCAAAAGAAAAGCCTCAAGTCGGCGAAATCGCTGCTGTAGGTCCTGGAAAGCGCAGCGATGACGGCACCCGTCAAGAAGTAGAAGTCAAAGTCGGCGACAAGGTTCTCTACTCCAAGTACGCTGGCACCGACATCAAGCTGGGT
>CASBQM010000712.1 GCA_949127645.1 Synechococcales cyanobacterium PMM_0036 | reverse complement strand
GATGAGGGTGAAGAGACCGATGATGCCGAAGATGAAGCATCCCAGCAGGATGCGCATCGGCCATGGCGGCAGCTCTGGTTCTTCGATCGTTCAGACCGGATCTGCTACCAAGCCGATCGAAGTCGATGTGATCGTGCGCGGACTAACGGTTGCCGATCCTCAAGCGATGCTGAAATCGCTGACAGATGAAAAGAAAACTAACATCATCATCCGTAACCAGCCCTACGGAGAGGTCAAAATTCTCAATGTCAAATCTCTGCCGCGCACGGTTGCTGTGCCTCAGCCCGACGGCTCGGTGAAGCCTCTGCCCGACCCGCGTCCAGAGCTAAATTACACTTTAGATATGGTCGTGACGCTGAGCGGCGACGCGCAAATTGTGAATGATGGGCCGGTGCTGGGCAACAACAAGATCAAGATTGGCACTCCGATGGAGCTAGAGGGGCAAACCTATCGTTTTAATGCGCCCGTAATTGGAGTCCGCATCCTAGACAAAGGTAAAGCGAGTTAGCTTCAACAAATTTAACGACATCCCTGAACAGATCGGCATAGCCTGAAAGGGCGGATCTTGTCAGAGGAGATAGAGGCATGGAAAAGAGCGATCGCATCCAGTGGCTACAGCAAAACACCCCATTCAGCTCTATATCTGAGCAGGGGCTAGAGGCGATCGCTCTAGCTTTGCAAGTCCACACTCTGCAAGAGAACCGTCGCTTAGTTCTAGAAGATACGCCGCCCACCTCGCTCTATATCCTCAAATCTGGACGGCTAGAGGCTTACCGCACTAGTGCCGATAGCCTCGCCAACGCCAGCAGTTTGCTACCCGGCTCTGTGCTGCATTTGAAAGAGCTATTGCTGGATCAGCCCGCAGAACAAACTGTTATCACCCTTAGCGACTGTGAAATTTGGGAGATTCCGCGTCAAGAATTTGTAGCGATCGCCCAGCAATATCCTGAAATTAGCCGCACCTTTTCGCGGCAGTTGGCGGCAGAGCTAGAGCAAGCCACCCTACAGCTTGCCTTTGAGCAAGAGCGACAAACTGCACTGCGTCCTTACCTGATGCCCAAAGTTCGACAAGGCGTGGTGGGGGCAAGCCGCTATGCCGTACGATTGCGGCAAGAAATTCGTAAAGCGTCCAGCGATCGCCAGCCTGTACTAATCTTCGGCGAACCGGGTCTGGGCAAAGATAATATCGCCGCCCTGATTCACTTTGGCTCTAATGATCGCAAGCAGCCCTTGATCAAAATCAACTGCGACACGCTGCAACCTAACGGAGCCGAGCTATTTGGGCGATCGGGCGGCAAACCGGGGCTGTTGGAGTGGCTAGGCACAGGCACGCTGATGCTCAACAATGCTCAGGACTTGCCCAGAGATCTGGAGAGCAAAATTCGGCAGGTGTTAGCCACTGGAGAATATCTGCCTGTGAGCCGGGAAGGGACGGTCTCAGAGGCAAAGCGATCGCAAGTCCGTATCCTCATGACCGCCGAGCGCAATCTGCCAACCGCCCTAGACGACAAGAAGTTAGGCACTCAGGTGATTAAAGTGCCGCCTCTGCGCGTCGTCAAAGCTGATATTGCAGCACAAGTCACCTACTACATCAGCCTTTTTTGTCGCGGCAAAGGATTATCTCAGCCCAAAGTTGCGCCAGAAGCCCTCCGCCGTCTGCAAGGCTACGATTTTCCGGGCAATTTGGCGGAGTTAGAAAGCCTGGTAGGACGCGCCATCATTCAGTCAAATGGTGCGCCTGTTTTGACTGAAGAGGTGTTTTGGTCTACGGGAGGCAAGAGCCGCAGATTTCGGCTAAATTTGCTCAATACTTATCCTAATTTGCGGCAGTTTTTGAGGAGCGACTGGTGGCCCGATCGCATCAACTATGGGTTTACGTCCTGGTTTTTTGTGATCGTCCTGGCTGTCCTATTTCTAGGACCTCAAAGCCGCGATGCTAATATTGCCCTCAACTTTTTCTGGGCGTGGTGGTGGCTGCTGGTGCTAGTCGCCTTTCCGTTTGTCGGGCGGGTCTGGTGTTCCGTCTGTCCGTTCATGATTTATGGCGAACTGACCCAAAAGCTCTCACTAAAGCTATTCCCGCGCAAGCTGCTACCCTGGCCGCGGCAGCAAGCCGAGCAGTGGGGCGGCTGGTTTTTATACGGACTGTTCGCCCTTATTTTGCTCTGGGAAGAACTCTGGAATCTAGAAAACACTGCCTATCTGTCTGCCTGTCTACTGCTGCTGATTACCGCCGGAGCCATGGTTTTTTCGGCTTTGTTCGAGCGCCGCTTTTGGTGTCGATACCTTTGTCCGATCGGTGGCATGAACGGGATGTTTGGCAAACTAGCCATGATTGAACTGCGCGCTCAGCAAGGCATCTGCGCCGCGTCTTGCACCACCTACCAGTGTTACAAAGGCGGTCCCCAAAAGGGCGAAGGTCTGGAAACGGGCGGATGTCCGGTCTATTCTCATCCAGCACAGCTACAGGACAACCGCGACTGTGTATTGTGCATGACCTGCCTCAAAGCCTGTCCTCACCGATCGGTCGAGCTAAATCTACGTCCGCCAGGGATTGAACTCTGGACAACTCACACGCCCACTCCCTACGAGGTTGCCCTGCTGTTTTTGCTGCTGGGAGCGGTTTTTCTGCACCATTTGCCCAAAATTGCCGCTTGGATTAGTCCAGTCATAGACCGATCGATCGATCTCAATCAGTTTGGCGTTCATGTCAGCTTATCGATCTTGATGCTAGTGGCGCCAGGAGCGATCGCCCTTCTCTGCCATCAGCTCATCCGCCTCTTCAACCCACGCAATGCCAAGTCTTTCAATTTCGTGGTGCTTGCCTATGGCTACTTGCCGCTGGTGTTAGGAGCAAACATAGCGCATTACCTGCATCTGGGCTTGACTGAAATGGGACTTGTAGCGCCCGTCACTCTGGCAACGATCGGTCTTAACAGCTTCTCGGCTCCAGCGATCGCGGCTGATCCTGCGGTGATTGCCTTCCTCCAAGGCACGGTGCTGGTGGCATCGGCATTGCTCAGCGTTGTCTTGACCCAAAAAATTGCCCGTCAGTCGTGGCGATCGCTATTGCCGCAGCACATGGCAAATTTAGGCTTCATAGTGCTACTGTGGCAAGTCATCCTTTAAGAACTAAGAGGCTTATAGGCTAATCAACGATTCTCAACAGACCCATCTGAAGGCGATCGAGAACTTGCCGTACGTGAACAGAGTCCTGAGGCAGAATGGGATGATCGGTTAGGGCAACTTGTAGCAGACAGGTGCGATCGGCAGCCGTAATTTTGCCAGAAGAGAGAATGCGTCGGGCAGCTTGCTCTAAAGTTGTGGGACATGAGAGCGGATTAAACGTCATAGCAATGGTCACTGTCTGCACCTCTGTCCAGCCCCTAATGAAATACTTTTCAATCTTGGTTCACTCTTAAGAATGCACCATCCGTGAAAGAAAATTAAAGGGGTAAAACCCCTCACGAGAAGTTGCTTTTAATCTGGACAGAGGTTGCGATCGATCATCCGGAAGATTTATCGGCTAAATAAATGCAATGTACAACTTTCCTAGACCACTTTCCTAAACTACCTAAGAGGGGTGTCTAGCAGGGCATCTGACAGAGCGTCTAGCCAAGAGAGTTTCCTGTCCATTGACATTTGTCCCAACGAGTATTGGTGACATTAGCTTTGCTGAAGTCTGTGCTTTGAAGAACAGCTCTGCTAAAGTCAGCATGGGTGAGGTTGGCACCCCGAAAACTCGTCCCCCACTTGGTTGAGAGGAAATGGGCAATCAGCCAAGTGATCGTGTGCTTGCGATCGCCCTTTAAGGTTCGCCAGCCAATATAGCCCGCTAGCGGCAATACGATCGAGGCTACAGTGATCGCAGAATTGATGCTGCTGCTGGGTGAAAAGGTTTCCGTCAATACAATCACCAAGGCAAACGATCCTACAAAGGTTAAAGCCAGTAGCAACGCCACGGTGATTCTGAAAGACAGCACAGCAGCGACCATTAAGGCGCTCATAGCGGCTGTGGCAGAAGTGACGATCGCATTAACGGCTATCAACGTGGCAATATTACCGACCACAGGCATAGCCGCAGAGCTGACCAAAGCCACTGCTGTCAAAGCTAGAAACGCGAGTCCAAAGATGCCAAACCCGATCGCCATCGTGCGAGTCAGCGCCACAAAAGTAAATCCAATAATGACGATCGGCGTAATCCAGGCAAAATTAGCCTGTTCAGTCTGATGAGTTGCAAAAAACCTTACCTCAGCAAATGCGCCGACCCATCCTGCCGCTGAGCCTAGCAAAATTGCGAATAGAAATAAAATGCCCAGTAAAAGAACTGCTTGCCGCTTCTGCAAGCCAGCCGTCACGTTGACAAACTGAGTCGTATCAAGGATGGCGTTTGTAAAGTCGGCTCCTCGGATATCAGACCCGCTAAAGTCTGCCCCTGAAAGATCCTCTCCTCTAAAGCATTTTCCTCTCAGGTTTTGCCGCTGAAAGCTGCGTTCTCCTAATTCATATAGCCAAACGACTTCATCTTTGCGAGTATTCTTCATAGCACCTACCCCATCAAAATGCTTGCCTTAAGGATCGTTTTGAGGCACCCAATGCGCGGTAGCTACCCTGAACTTTTGACTGCTCTATCAGATGCTGCTTTGAATCAAGACTCAAGAAACGCTAACCCTAAACTTAGGAAGGGTCGAAATAGCGAAAATTTCCGAAAGAAATATCCTACTCTTCATAGGCTACTGCAATTTTTTTACTTTTTCCACTCATACTACAGGATACGGTAAAGAGTTAAGGATCTGTTTTTGCTAACGTAAGTATTGCTAAATTAAGCGCCTCTAGATGCAATAGGCTGGGTGAAATGGGCTAGGCGAAATAGGCTAGAAAAAATGGGAATGCTATCGGGGTTAATGGCAGCGATCGTCTTCTATACCTGTCTACCGCTCCCCTCGACATGGGTAGGAGACTTTCGGTCGGTAGCTCGATTTGCGCCCGCTGTGGGTTTGTTGATTGGTGGCTTGCTCGGTCTGACGGACTGGGGTTTACAAGCTATTCATATGCCCGTTCTGACTCGCAGCGTCGTCATAGTTATCGCCTGGGTTGGCATCACGGGTGGGCTGCATCTTGATGGCGCAATGGATGCGGCGGACGGGCTAGCTGTGACCGATCCAAAACGCCGCTTAGAGGTGATGAGCGACAGCGCCACGGGGGCGTTTGGCGCGATGGTAGCGATTGCCCTCCTGCTCCTCAAAGCCTCTGCCCTCACAGATTTGCACACCTGGCGGTGGCTAACGCTGATGCTGGTGGCGGGCTGGGGGCGCTGGGGACAGCAGGTGGCGATCGCTCGATATCCTTATCTAAAACCCACGGGCAAAGGGGCATTTCACAAGGCGGCTATTCGTTCTTTCAAAGACACGCTCCCTAGTCTAGGAATATTGCTGGGGCTAAGCGCCATTCCGGTTCTCATCAATCCAAGCCATACTCGTCTAAGCTTGCTGCTGATGTTGGGTGGAGGGGCGATCGCCCTACTCATTCCCGCCTGGTTTCATCGAAAGCTGGGTGGGCATACTGGGGATACCTATGGAGCAGTTGTTGAATGGACAGAGGCATTGCTCCTGGTTGTATTAACGCTGGCTTAGACCTGCTGCCTCTAAGGCAATCGCTCCCCTGCTATCCTGGAGGAATGTTCACGTAACTTAACAGATGATATGAAGTGCATCATTAATCGTCGGGCAGAGTTTTCGGCGAGTCATCGCTACTGGCTACCTGAGCTAAGTGAAGCGGAAAATACCGAGAAGTTTGGGCTTTGCGTCCGATCGCCGGGACATGGGCATAACTATGTGTTGTATGTGTCGATGGAGGGAGATTTGGATGAATATGGCATGGTCTTGAACCTGTCTGATGTAAAACAGGTAATCAAGCGGGAGGTCACGAGTCAGCTTGATTTTTCCTATCTTAATCAGGCGTGGGACGAG
>CASBQM010000711.1 GCA_949127645.1 Synechococcales cyanobacterium PMM_0036 | reverse complement strand
TGGCTGCGGGTGAGGCGGCTCCTGTTGCCATCACTGCTCCTGCCATCAACGGTTAGGATTCGGCTAATCCATCTCTGAGTTAGATTGCAAAGCGCTCTCCTTCGGGAGGGCGCTTTTTGCGATCGCTCTTCCTTGATGCAAAGCGCTATTTTGCTTACTGCATTCGAGTAGGCTTGCATTGTGGTCAGGTCATCACTACGATCAGCGTAAGCTAAGTTACATTAGCCCCTCCTCTCCGTCTTCCTCACATTGCCCAACTCAGGACTTTAAGTATGCCTACTCCCAGCTTTCCGATCGATCTGGAAGCCTATAAGCCCCTTGCACTTGACCCCACCCAGCCTACTCTCACGCCCGACGAACGAGACGCATTGAAAGCCAATATTCAGCTTTGCCGAGATGCGATCGTCTTCTTCACCGCCACTGGAGCCGCTAGAGGCGTGGGGGGACACACGGGTGGTCCTTATGACACTGTGCCCGAAGTTGTGATCATGGATGCCTTCTTTAGAGGCGCACCTGACAAGTTTGTACCCATCTTTTTTGATGAAGCCGGACATCGAGTCGGCACGCAATATCTAATGGCGGTGCTGCATGGTGAGCTGCCTGCCGAGAAGCTCTTGCACTACCGCGAAGCCCATGCGGGTTTGCCCGGACATCCTGAGCTGGGATTAACGCCCGGTGTCAAGTTTAGCTCTGGTCGATTGGGTCATATGTGGCCCTACGTTAACGGCGTAGCGATGGCAAACCCTGACAAGGTGGTGTTCTGCCTTGGTTCAGATGGCTCTCAGCAAGAAGGTGACGATGCTGAAGCGGCTCGTCTTGCCGTATCCCAAAACCTCAATGTCAAGCTGCTGATTGATGATAATGATGTGACGATCGCCGGACATCCTTCCGACTATATGCCGGGTTTCACTGTCGCCCAAACTCTTACAGGTCACGGCTTAAGCGTTAATGAAGGCAACGCTGAAGATATTGACGATCTCTATCGCCGGATGTGTGCAGCCGTGACTACCCCTGGCCCGATCGCCCTGGTCAACAAGCGCAAGATGTGCGTTGGCATTGAGGGGCTGGAAGGCACTACCCACGGACATGACGTGATTCCGCTAGATAAGGCGATCGCCTATCTCGACAAGCGCGGCTATGCTGAAGCTGTCACCGTGCTAAAAGAAATCCCTAGGAATAAGCACGACTACACCTACCTCGGCTCAGGTACCAATCGCGGCTCAAATCGCAATGTCTTTGGTCAAGCGGTTGTCTCTATCCTGGACGGCATGACGGCTGACGATCGCAAAGCCAAAGTCGTCTGTATTGACAGCGATCTAGAAGGCTCCTGCGGTCTCAACAAGATTCACGCGGCGTATCCCGAAATCTTTATCAGCTCCGGTATCATGGAGCGGGGAAATATCTCAGCGGCAGCGGGCTTTGGCATGGAAAAAGGCAAGCAGGGCATTTTTGCCACCTTTAGCGCCTTTCTGGAAATGTGCATTTCCGAAATCACCATGGCGCGGCTTAACTATTCCAATCTCCTCTGCCACTTTTCTCACTCCGGCATTGATGACATGGCAGACAATACTTGTCACTTTGGCATCAACAATATGTTTGCCGACAACGGGCTAGACGACGGCTATGCCACCCGCCTCTACTTCCCGGCAGATGCGGCGCAAATGACCGCCTGTGTCCAGGCGGTCTTCAACGATCCGGGGCTGCGTTTCATCTTCTCTACCCGCTCCACTACGCCCAACATCCTGGATGCTGACGGAAATGACTTCTACGGTAGCGGCTACAAGTTCGCTCCCGGTAAAGATGAAGTCATACGGGAAGGCACGGCTGGCTACATTGTCACCTTCGGCGAAACCCTGTATCGTGCCCTTGATGCCGTTGAGCGCCTGAAGCAGGAAGGCATTGATATGGGTCTGATCAACAAGGTGACCTTGAACGTTGTCGATGAAGAGATGATGGCAAAAATCGGCAAAGCTCCCTTTGTGCTGACGGCAGAATCCTTTAACCGCAAGACAGGTCTGGGCAGTCGCTTTGGCTCCTGGCTGCTGGAGCGCGGCTACAGTCCTAAGTTTGCCTATTTGGGCACCCACAAAGAAGGCTGCGGTGGTCTGTGGGAGCAGTTCCCTTACCAGGGCATTGATCCGGTGGGCATCATGGCAAAGGTGAAGGAATTGGTGGGTTAAACAGCCGAAATCACCCTCATCCCCTCCCCCCTTCTCCCAGAGCAGGAGAAGGGGAATCAAACCCTTTCAAAGTTCCTCTCCCGCTCAGGGAGAGGAATTTGGGGTGAGGTCAGTCTAGTATTTCTGCAAAAGTAGAATGTTTTCCAAGCTTATCTTGTTAGCAGGATACTCAAAGGCTCATCATTTAACCTTTGAATATCGATCGCAACATCTGAGGGGAGATGGCTGAATTCCCTCTCCTCGCGGGTGATGATCAAACCATCACTGAGCAACTTCAGAGCATCAAGCGTAGTATGTCAAAGCATCGTCGGTGAAGTCCAAAACATCAAGCGTGAATGTCAAAGCATCAGCGGTGAACCCTAGAGTATCGCTGTCGAAGCTCAAAGCATCGTAGACGAACCCCAGAGCAGCACGGTCGATGTAAATCGCTGAAGCATAGGTTCATGCCCTCAACCTTGAGCTAACCTGCTCCACCGCTCTGAATCAGGTGAAACACCCACCGCAACAGGTAAAAAGACACCACGATACAGGCAACAAAGACGATCGCCAGTCCCAGAATCAGCACGATCGCAAACCCGTGATTAGACTTCTGCTCAGGTCTGACTATCTTCAGGTGTTCCTCTAATAGCTCAATATTGCGAAGGTTCGATTTCCAGGTGACATCAAAAATGTCGCCTACTACGGGCACCGTTCCAGCGATCGTTTCCAGCAAAATATTAAACGCCATGGTGCTAAGCGTAGATCTGGAGGCTCCCATTCTTGCTCCTTCCAGCACAATAAACGACGAGAGGATCAACCCCACTGTATCGCCGCCCCCCGGAATCAAGCCGATAATCGGGTCAAGCCCAATCCGAAACTTAGTGCCCGGAATGCCGATCGCGCTATCCAGCGTGCGACCCAGCCGCCGTAGTCGCTGCATTCGTCGGGCGCGGGAGGCGATCGCCAAAGGTTCGTCAGGAGTTTGAAAAGGCGGGAGAGAACTGCTCATCTGCGTCAAAGTTAGGGTGAAGCGTGCGGAAGACTAGGCGGGATACCAGAATTATGACATGAGAGCTAGCCTTGCTTAATCTGGATCTTGCTTATAGCGACGCGGATTCTTCTGACTTTTATCAGCCTGATCTTTACCCGCCTGCTGCCGATACCAGCGTCGCCATTCGGTAGAGCTACGAATGGTTAGCCACAGCAACAGCAGCACAATTAGCCCACCCTGTCTCGGCGCATCAAACGCCAGAAGCACCAGCGCCACACAGAGAAAATCCTGAATAAAGACGACCCAGAGGGGCACAGACTTGAGGCGATAGAACCAGCCTACCTGCACCAAATGGATCACAAGCGCTACCAAGCTCCCCAAAATTCCTAATATAACGATCGTCC
>CASBQM010000710.1 GCA_949127645.1 Synechococcales cyanobacterium PMM_0036 | reverse complement strand
CGGCTTCAGCTTCATTTAGCAGAGCGGTTTCGTCAGGCTCACGGAGTCGATGTTCCCGAAGATGACGTGACTCAGGCGCGATTGCTACGGGCAGCAGAGCAGGTCAAAATTACCCTCAGCACCCACGGATTTGCTCCGGTGCGCGAGGCATTTTTGGGCAGTAAGGGTAATACGGCGCTGCACTTAGAAGCCGAAATTTCTCGGTCTGATTTTGAGGAATTGCTCCGACCGCTGCTCGAAGAAACCTTGGAGGCGATCGATCGGGCGCTTGCCGATGCTGAATTAGATCCTGAAGATCTGGATCGGATCATTTTGGTGGGCGGCTCTACGCGCATTCCTTTGGTGCAACAGATGGTAGAAGAGCATTTAGACCAGGCTCCGGTGGATGGCGTTCAGCCTGACCTATGCGTGGCATTGGGTGCTGCCCTGCAAGCCGGAGTGCTGGCGGGTGAAGATATTGAGGCAATTCTAGTAGACGTAATTCCGCACTCTCTGGGCATTTCTGCCGCCGTCTCAACTCCGATGGGCATCATGCCGGGATTCTTTAGCGTTATCATTCCGCGCAACAGCGTTGTACCCGTTTCTCGATCAGAAATTTACTCGACGATGAGCGATCGCCAGACTGCGGTTGAGATTGAGATTTTCCAGGGCGAAAACGAGATTGCTGAAGAAAATGTGCCGTTGGGTTCCTACAAAGTTGAAGGCTTGCCTCCCGGAACGGCAGGTGGCATTCAGATTGAGGTGCATTTTGATTTTGATATGAATGGGATACTCACCGTTACCACCACTGAGAAAGGTAAAGGACAGCAGGGAACACTCGTTGTAAATCACGGCGGTATTCAGAAGTTGTCTAGCCATGAACTCACGAAAGCTAGAGCTGATTTGGATGCGCTATTTCAAGGTGGACTATTTCAGTCCGATGAAACGATTCTCTCATCTGCCTTCTCGGACACGGATGAGATAGAGGATGAAATTGATGAGGCGATCGATGTAGAGGTGACAGCAACGCCAGTCGCTCCCGAATTAGCTGCCTTGATCGATCGGGCAAAACAAGTTTTAGAAACGCTGGATACTGAGCAGGTAGAGGAGCTACAGGACTTGCTTGATCAGATTGATGAGGCGATCGCAGACAGCGAAACGGAGGCGATCGCCGAGCTCCAGGAAGAGCTGGCAGACTTCATCTATTACGTGACTACTCAAGATTCCTGATTTCACCATAACTTAATTTCACATAACTTAATTTCACATAACTTAATTTCACATAACTTGATTTCACATGACTTGATTTCACTATGAAATGTCCCGTTTGCCGCGCTCCCTATCGTCCGGCTTCCGCCAGTTCAGCCACCGATGCGGATGCAGCTCACGCCAATCTAGCACCCAGATTTGCCCTCTGCCGCCGTTGTGGTGTCGATCTCTCACCGCTGATTCAGCTTCACGATCGAGCAATCTGGCACTACAGACAGGCAATCCGGGCTTTTAGAGCTGGAGATTACGCCGTGGCGATCGCTAGCAACAATCAGGCGCTCGCCCTCTGGTCTAATGCAGACTTTCACGCTTTTGCCGGACAGTTGTGGGCGCTGCAAGGAGAATTTCCGCAAGCGATCGCCGCCTGGAAAACAGCACACCAACTCGACCCCCAACAGGCGATCGCAGATGCAGGGCTTCAGGGTTTGAATATATGGGTTTGAATAGCAGGGTTTGAATATATGGCTCGATCGCTCGATTAATGACCTGGTTGGTCTGCTCATTCGCAAGAGTAAGCCATTCGCAAGAGTAAGCTGAGCTAAAAATGAAATTTACCGGAGCTTCATAAACCAAGCTGTAAATATAAAGGGTAGCGACCGTTTACATTTACGATGAGCCACTGTATGACAACTTACATCATTGGAAGCCTCTTCACCGCCGGAATTTTGATCAACGCATTCCTCAAAGACTCTTCGACTGCCAACACAGACAGACGTTCCTGGATGATCGTTTTCCTAGGATCTTCACTATGGTTTGCGGTCTTACCCTTCATTATTCGCAAGAAGCTATTGGGGACGAAGCAGACAGAGCTAGTGACGATCGCCAACTGACTCACGAAAGATATAGCTAGACATAGGCGAAAAGCCCAGAAAAACAAATGAGTCAAGCTAGATGGGGCGATCGTTGAGAAACCAGTGATACTTTAAAAACCTGTGGTGCTTCTCGACTTTTAGCAGCCGTCGATCGCCTCATTGTCCTCTTACTGAACTCGAAGAGCTTAGATGCAATTTCCTGTGTCTCCGCAATTCCCTATCGGCTTACGCGCCTTTCGAGATAAAATTAGGTGTATTAACCTATTGAAAATTTAGATTAGGCGATACGAGCATGATGAGCTACTCGGTAGAACCCCAAGGTGCCAGTATTGGCAGCTTTGACCTAGATAAACTTAATCAGCGGTTTAACACTGCCCACCCCAGCGAAATCCTCGCTTGGAGCGTTGAAAATATCCCCACAGGTCTGGTACAAACCAGCGCCTTTAACATTGATGACTTGGTGATTACTGACATTCTCTACCGTCAGCACCCTTCGGCTCAGCCTGTGCCCGTCATCTTTTTAGACACGCTGTATCACTTCCCGCAAACGCTGGAGCTAGTGGCAAAAGCCAAAGACCTCTACCAGCTTAATCTTCAGACTTACAAGATGCCTGATGTCAACACCCGCGAGGAGTTTGTCGATCGCTACGGCGAGGCGCTCTGGGATAGCGACATTCAGCAGTTTCACCATGTCACCAAAATTGAGCCACTGCATCGCGGTCTCGATCATCTAGGCACGATCGCCTGGATTACAGGTCGCCGCCGCGATCAGGCTGTCACCCGCGCCAATATGCCCGTCTTTGAGCTAGACAATCAGCAGCGCCTCAAAATTAATCCTCTTGCCGCCTGGACTCGCAAAGACTCTTGGGCCTATGCTGCCGAGCATAAGGTGATCTACAATCCCCTACACGACCAAGGCTATGCCAGCATAGGCGACGAACCCATCACTACCCCCATCGGTGAAGGTGAAGACGAGCGGGCGGGTCGCTGGCGGGGCACAGGCAAAACCGAGTGCGGCATCCATTAAGATCTAGCAGATCTAGAGCCAAACGCAATTTCCCTCATCCTCAACCCTTCTCTCTAGGGAGAAGGGCGCTAAAAATCTTGCTCTTTTTCCATTTGGAAAGAGATTTGGCGTAAGCACTTAGCCGAACGATGAGGGCAAACTTACTGTATTGAGCTTCAGGTTTTAGCCTATAGGTTTGTCTAATATCGGCAGAAAAATAGTCAGCACCTCTCCTTGATGAGGACTCTGTTTCACAGTCATTTTGCCGCCCAACGCCTGAAACAGGTTTTTTGTCACCGCCATGCTGAGGCTAAGATTGCCTGTTTCTGGCTGAAACATCAGCAGTTGCCCCAAAGACTTTAGCGCTGGACTAAAGCCAAACTTGGTCTTGCCCTGAATCTCGGCTGTGTTAACTTGCGGATGAGATTCTAGCTGAAGCTTGATCTGGTGCCCTGCCTGACTCACCTGTATCTGAATGTGGCTACCGGGGGGCAGGCTGTGGGTGAAGCGATCGACCAATCCTGTCAACATCTGATCCAGCATGGTGGGATCGGTGACAACCATAGGCAGCCTTTGGGGCCAGTCCACCTCTAGCGTGTGGCTGTGCTGTTGAGCCTGCTGCTGCCAGCGGGGTACTGTTTGCTGTAGAACTTGCGCTAGCGAGATGGGCGCTAGGGATGCCAAAGATTTTTTGCCCTGAGCTGTTTCTAGCTCAACCGCCCGGAAGATGAGGCTAAACCGATCGATCTGCTCAGTGCATTCTCGATCGATCACTTCTAGCCGCTTAATCACGTCTGGATTGAGATCTTTACGGCGTAATAAGAGCCGGGTCAGCGTCCGAATCGTGGTCAAGGGTGTGCGCACCTCATGGGCGATCGCCTGCAATAACTCTGTATCAGAACCCGGCTCAGAAGGCGATCGCTTTTCAGGTTGTCCCTGAGATTGGGTAGGTTGGCGTATCTGCGATAGAGGCACTTGAGAGAGGGATTGCTGCGTGATCTTGGGCAGTTGCCCGATCGATTGTGCTGCCCCCTGCAAGGATTGACTAACTGTCTGCGATTTTTCTTCTAAATCAGAAGGATGGGGCAACGCGTCTAACATCAAGCGACTGAACTGTGAAACGATGCGAAAGTCCGGCGCTTTGGGCATAAATTGCTCTACCAAGCTATCTAGAGCCGGAAGCGCATAAGGAGCCACCATGCGCAGACGAGCCTGGAGCGATCGCCAAGCCTGCTGCACAACATTAGGGTCGAATGAAAACAGAAAGGCAGGATTACCCTGGGGCGTTTCTCCTAGCACCAGCACCACCCCAAAGGTTGCCGTCAGCGCCAAACAAAACTGTTCTGCTGCTAGCGGATCACTTGAGAGCAGGGGCAAAGTGGGAATGGGTACATTGGTGACGGCACCCGCTCCGTGAGGCGAAGGCAAAAGCTGGAGCGGCATTTCACCCGGCGTACCAATGGTAAAAGTCCAGGCAGAAAAATTAGCCAGTAAGTCAGG
>CASBQM010000709.1 GCA_949127645.1 Synechococcales cyanobacterium PMM_0036 | reverse complement strand
TTGCTGCGGCAGGCTGAATCTCTGGGTCGGCAGTGGCAGATTTCGGTGCATACGCAAATTTGTATTGCGCACGATCCGGCTCAGGCAATGCTGGAAGCCATTCACGATCGCCATATCGATCGCGTTTTGATGGGCTGGGATGGCAAGACCACCACGCCGGGACGGATTTTTGGCAGCGTCGTTGACACCATTATCCGACAAGCTGCCTGTGAGGTGATTCTGGTCAAATTTAAGGAGAATCCTACGTTTAACCAATGGTTACTGCCGATGGCGGGTGGTCCTAACGCCCAAGCAGCCTTGCAGCTTCTACCCGCTTTAGTCACGATGGGATCTGCCCCCCACATCCGACTTTGCCAAGTGTTCGATAAAGAGCCGACTTGGGCAGACACTCAAATGCTGCGGCAAACCATTCAAGATCTGATAGCAGAAATCAAGCATCCGATCGCCCCACGACCTCTATGGGGAATGCCCGTCGCCGAAGCCGTTTTGCACCTGGCTGAAAAAGAGCGCTGTGACGTGATTATTTTGGGAGCCAGTCGGGAAGGACTGCTCAAGCAGGTGATCAAAGGCAACATTCCAGAGGTGATCGCCCGTAGCAGCGATCGGACGGTGATCCTAGTGCGAGGGGCTATTTAGCGACCTATGATTGAAGAATATGATTGAAGAACTTTAGGGCGAGGGGTTCTTATGCAGTCCACGACCACCAATCCTATCCGTTGGACAACGGCTGATCTGGCGATTTTTGAGGGCGATCGCTCTAAGCGCTACGAGATTATTGATGGAGAATTATTTGTGACTAGGGCACCCGATTGGCGGCATCAAGCGGTTTGTAGCAATATTGTCGCTCTACTGAAGTTCTGGTCTGACCAGAGTGGCTTGGGTCAAGCCGCTATCAATCCTGGCATTATCTTCTCGGAATCGGATAATGTGATTCCGGATGTCGTTTGGGCAAGCCATGAGCGACTGGAGCGACTGCTGGATGAGGCAGGACATTTGACTGCTGCACCGGAGTTAGTCGTTGAGGTGCTGTCTCCCGGCAAAACGAATGAAAGGCGCGATAGGGAATCCAAGCTGAAGCTCTATTCGGTTCGGGGCGTACTGGAATACTGGATCGTGAGTTGGCAAGAGCAAATAGTTGAGGTGTATCGCCGTGAGAATGCAGCCTTGACGCTTACCACGACTCTCTATGGTCAAGATGAGCTGATTAGTCCTGTACTTCCGGGCTTTAGCTGTTTGGTCAGTAAGTTTTACTAGGCTTAAGCGCAGCCTAGCCGATCGTCATCAGCTTTTAGAGGCGATCGCCCCCCTAAATTCCCCATCCCAAAGTACAAATAAACTTGTGCAAGAAAGAGCTTGACGATCGCCCCCTCATCCATATAGTGCTAACCGCTAAGGTTGCTTTTTCGTATTCCTGCGCCCAGCAGCCTTAATTTACCCAAGCCTGAGGAAGACCCTAATCCGGAACATGAGTTAATTCGAGTCATTATTTTTGGTTCTCGTGCAGCAGTCCAAGCCACAATCTGCGAATCGTACGCAACGCGAATCGCACGTAAAAGGATTTCGGACGATCGATACTTGGAGTCCGTTACTGCCCACGTCTGATCCTCAGAAGATGATGGCAATCAGTACCCACTATCGACCTACCAACGGCTAAACGGCAGATGTTCTGGATGTCAGTCCAAGGTATCTATAGGGCATCTTTTGAAGTAGAAATGAAGTTCCTAGTTGACTGATAGAATGCCCCCTCATCCCACAAACCCTTGTCCCACGCGGGGAGAAGGGGAACCAGAAATGGCTCAGGCTTAAAGACTCTCTCCCGCCCTGGAAGATGGATTGAGGTGAGGATAGCTTGAGCTTTGTTCGTTAATGAATCAAACAGCTTTGTTTTTAATCAGCTTTATTCCAAAAACTAGAGCCAGAAACATCGCACAGCCTAGCACTGAGGTTAATGTTTCGCTAATTTTTGGCGATATAAATACGATGAATCCCTGATCTTTAATCAGGGCAGAAAAGCTAGAGACGCAAAAGGGCATCAGAAACAGCCTGAAGGTTTGCCAGCGATCGCCCTTTCCTGAACTACCTGAAGACACGCTCAACAACAAACCTATACCAATAATGGCACTAATCCCGATCGCATTAATCCACACTTTGGGAGATGAATCAAAATGAAAATAAACCGTCACAAGATACCAAATTAGATAGCACCAAAGAATTGCTTTATCTGATTTGATCTCATAAAGATATTGAATTAGCCCGTTCATAAATCGCTAATAAATCACTAGGAATGGACAGCAGCATTATCTAACGAGATAAGCTGATATCCAGCATTGGCGGGCGATACGACTGAAATAAAGACTAAAGGCTCATCCCCTGTGTTAAACACGCCATGCACACATCCAGGGTGAGCAATTACTACATCACCTGCGGCGATCGGTTGCGTAGTGCCCGCTCTGTCTAGACAGTATTCTCCTTTTCCAGTCAAAATAGTCCAGGTATCTTGCCCTTGAGGATGAATATGGGCAGGAATTTTCTGATCGGGCTGAATCGTCCAGGCAACAATGACAGCTTCCTGAGATTCTGTCACCACCGAGCGGATCGGCTCTCCATCCGTAGGCTGCAAAAAGTTAGCGCTATTAAATATCCGGGTTGTAGTCATCTTTATCAGGCGATCGAGAACTGCCTTCAAGAATTTGCTAGAAGCGATCGTCTCACTAATGACCCTAAAGATCTGTCTCACGGATGACTTTCAGCCCTCTGATAGCAACTCAATCTTTAAGATTCCTCTCCCAATTCGTCCAGCTTTGCCCGCACGGTTTGAATATCTTGCCACATTAGCCACTTGGGACTGCCCTTATCACGAGACTGGTTGCGCAAAAGATATGCCGGGTGAAACACGGGCATACAGAAGCGTCCTTCCCACTCGATCCATTCACCTCGAATTTTGGTGATACCGCGCTTGTCACCCACCAGACCC
>CASBQM010000708.1 GCA_949127645.1 Synechococcales cyanobacterium PMM_0036 | reverse complement strand
TCTTTTTCATGGAAACGCTGTCGCAAAAGCTCCAGATTAGTCATCTCGCTCAGGATAATAATGATCCTGCTGTTAATAGATTTGCAGTTCTATATATAGATGTAGACCACTTTAAGCTAGTCAACGATAGTTTAGGGCACAGCGTAGGCGATCAATTGCTGGTGGCGATCGTTCATTTTCTCAAGCGGTGTATTCGTTCTGCCGATATGTTTGCTCGGTTGGGTGGCGATGAGTTTGCTATCTTAGTTGATCAGTCTAACGATAGTTCATTTGCGCAAACTGTAGCTGAGCGCATTCGTGCCTTACTCTCTTTTCCTCTCAAGCTTCAGGAGCATGAGATATTTACATCGGTTAGTATTGGCATTGCCTGCTCGTCTGGCAACTATAAACAGCCTGAGGAAATCCTGCGTGATGCCGATACTGCTATGTATAGAGCAAAGGCACTGGGGCGATCGCGCTATGTTGTTTTCGACCAGGCAATGCACACTCAAGCTGTGGCTCGGCTACGACTAGAAATCGACTTGCGTCACGCGGTCGAAGAATTAATATCTAGCAGCACCTCACAATTTCAGCTTTACTATCAGCCCATTATTTCTCTAAAAACGGGCAAGATTGTCGGCTTTGAATCTTTACTGCGCTGGTTTCATCCGCAGCGAGGCATAGTGTCTCCGGTTGAGTTTATCCCGGTTGCTGAAGAAACAGGTTTAATTGTGCCGATCGGTAGATGGGTACTCCAAGAATCTTGCAGTCAATTGCAATATTGGCAAGAGACGCTTAATTTGCCTGGTTTGACGATCAGCGTCAATGTCTCAAGTCGTCAGTTCTTGCAGCCTGAATTTATTCCCCAGATTGAGCAAATTTTAGTCTCTTCTCAGATTCCAAACTACTGCTTGAAGCTAGAAATTACTGAAAGTGTTTTGATGGAGACGGCTATCTCGGTGACTGAACGTCTGGAGCAGCTAAGAGATTTGGGAATTAAGCTAAGCCTAGATGACTTTGGAACAGGATATTCCTCACTGAGCTATCTGCATCGCTTTCCAGTCAACACTCTTAAGATCGATCGCACCTTTGTGGAAGGGTTTAACAGTGGTCAAGAGCAGATTGTTCGGGCGATCGTCACTCTGGCTCACAGTTTGGCAATGGATGTGGTTGCAGAAGGTATCGAGACACCTGAACAGCTAGAGCGGTTAAAAGATCTGGCTTGCGAGTATGGGCAGGGCTATTTGTTCTCGCCCCCGGTAGATCGGTGCAAGGCGGAGCTAATGCTACGAAACCTTCTCACCAACCAGAAGCTACCTGCTGACAGGATTTTATGAAAGCTTAGGGGATCAAACAAAGGGCGAACGATGGGGATCGAACCCACGAATGGAGGTACCACAAACCTCTGCCTTAACCACTTGGCTACGCTCGCCGTACGATTATGAATTATAGCATTAGACTAGGGCAAGAAAGCAAGGGGTGAAACGTATTGGGCAGAGTGCCGCTGACTTCTAGGGCTTTAACCTGTCAGGGTTTTAACCAACCAGGGCTTTAACCTGCCAAAGATTTTAGCAGCCACCCCAATATTACTCCCAGCCCACCAAAGCGAACCGCTTGCCAAAAGACTTCCTTCAATCCGCTCCACGAAAAAAGCTGGCTCTCTAGAGCAACTTCCAGTCCTTCGAGCTGTTGCTGGATTTGCTTCAGCTCGGCTTTCAAAGATTGAGAGCGATCGCGCCTCATTTGGCGTTGGGTATCGCCGAGGCGCTGCTGTAAAACCTGCTGCTGCTGTTGATCCGCCTGAATTTGGATATAGCGCTCTTTAAGTAGCAGCAAAGATTGCTCTACCTCTTGGAAAGACTGCTCAAAATCAGTGTCATCAGAGTCGGCGCCCGGTCGAGGAGATTGAGAAGGCATTTTATGAGGAGTTTATTGGCGTTGTACAGTAGAGATAGCGCTCATTATTTTAATAAATATGTCTGATTCGATTCAGGTTACTTCTCAGATTACTTCTAATCAGGCTTCTCCTAAAGCGTTTCCTAGAGCGTTGCCAAGCCCCAGAGCCACCAGCGTATCAGATACCACCAAACCTGTTTCTGAGCTGAGTACGGTAGAACTGGCTCAGGCGCTAGTAGAACGTCTGGCGATCGCTCCAGACGACTGGCATCGCCTCAAGTCAAACCGCAAGGCGCGGGCTGGAGAACAGGCTGCAACGGCTCTAGTCTATCTGTTGAAAGATCAGCCCCAAGAGGCTTTAGCAAGGCTACAACAGTCAGCAGGCTGGCTCGATCGCTCTATCTCAGCACCGCCCTGTCCAACCCACGGACATTGAGGTGATACTCAAGTGCCCTTCCACTCAAAGGTTTGAAGCTTTTGGTAGTCATAGGCTCCCATGATTGCTCCCCAGAGTGAAGCGCCTGTCTTTAGGTCAACGCCGCGATCGTAGCTAAGAAAGCGATCGGCACTCACCTCAAATCCCAAGACTACCTGCCGAGTTTGCCCGTCATACTGAAAGCAGCATTTGGCATCAATTTCTGGCTCTGCCTTAAACCCAATGCCAGACTGCCTCACGGTGAGCAAACAACCCGGTAGAGCTTCCAAGTCTTCCAGGCTTAGAGCCTCTAAAAGCTGCGGATTGGCTCCGGCTCCCTTAAATCTCTCAGGTTGCTGAAATGCCCAATACTGAGCCTGAAACACCTGTGGATCTTCGGTAGGCTTCAATTCGGCAATACGCTGACGGTAGGGGCGATCGCAGTACAGCACATTTGCCTGCTCCGCAAACAGCGCCAAATTGCCGTTAATTCGCATTGGCAAAGGACGATGCCACAGCCGCAAATGCACGAACCAGACGGGCTGATCAAGGGCTTGTACCTTGTTGTCGAATTCGCCTGCTAGCCATTGGGCAAAAAGTGGGGTAGGCATGGGTGGAAACAACTCTAAAATATTTTTGTACTACTTTTCATACTACAAGCCCTAATTTAAAGCAGTCCTTGCTTCTTCAACTTCGTCAAAGCATCTTCGGCGGCTTGTTTCTCAGCAGTTTTTTTGTTGCGCCCTGTGCCTTCGCCGTAGATTTTGTCACCCACATAAACTCTAGAAATGAATTCTGGCGCATGATCTGCGCCCCCTTTCTTCTCCGTCACGTATTTCGGAGGCGTTGTTGCTCCATTCGCTTGAGCATACTCCTGAAACTTATTTTTTGAGTCTATATTTGAGCCAGTTTCATCATCGCTGTCAGACACAGAGTTAAATAATTCTTCTATCAAAGGACGAACGATTTCCAAATTGCGATCGCTATCTAAGTAGTAAGCTCCAATCACAGCTTCAAGCGTGCTGCTCAGAAGATTGGGGTTTTGATAGCCGCCATCTTGAATAGCGCCCTGTCCTAAACGCATTCTGAAATCTAATCCAACTTTAGTGGCGAATTTAGCAAGCTGTTTCTCATTAACGAGAGCCGATCGCCGTCGCGTCATTTCATCTTCTCCCATATCAGGATGACGTTGATAAAGATACTCACCGCTAACAAAGGTGAGAATAGCATCCCCAAGAAACTCCAGCCGCTCGTTGTCTTTAATCTCTCCAGGATTTTCATTGACATAGGAGCGATGAGTGAGCGCCTGACGCAGCAGTTTTTCATCATGGAACATCAAAAATCTATGCATTTCGATCGCTGTTGCAATTTAATTTACGTTGAATCTCAAAGGGATTTTAGAGGATGTCTGAAAAGTATCGAACGTTCTGCACTTGTTCTCCAATCCCTAAATCTAGGGAATTTAGGTGGCTAAGGGGCGTGAACATAGTCAAAGAGGACTTGTATGTAC
>CASBQM010000707.1 GCA_949127645.1 Synechococcales cyanobacterium PMM_0036 | reverse complement strand
TATGTATTCTATCTAACCATTTCGCAAATATTGTTAACAGAAGAATCAGAAATCGAGTGATAAGATTTGGTGAAGTCGAAGATTAGCTGTGCTGATAGCTAACTTTTTTATCAACCATTTTAATATCGAAGGAGCTGGAGTTTATGCAAGGTCATATCGTTGATGTCAAACCAGATACTCGCAACCACAAGGGCTTTTTTATTGATCAAGGAGAGTACAAATTCATGGGCGTTGATCAGTCCGGTTGGGCGCTGATTTGCGTTGATGATGTGTCTTGTCACTATGTAGATCCAGACAATTTAGAAAATCATGAAGAGCTGTTGGTGAGCTAGTTCAGGCAGTTTTTTACAGATTTTAATAACACTTTATGGCTGTTCCCATTAGAGGAATAGCCACATTTTTTTGGTAATCTAGACGCGTGGGAGCTATGCGATTTTAGATTTTGGATTTTAAGATTATGAAAGATAAGTTTCTTGAAGGGTTAAATCTCGCTTTGATGGCGAATTTATTTTTGGTTCTATTTAGCTTCTTTTGGTTGGCGATCGCTGTTATCGGGCACTCTTTGGGTCTTTCCCTAGGACTCGATCTCTGGTACAAGCTTTGGGAGCCTGTGTTTACACCCGCGATCGGTATTTTGATGGGGGGTGCTATTTTGAGTGGTGTGGCAAGCTGGGTGAGGAAGCGATTGGACGATCGCCAAACTCAATAGCTATCCAGAGTAGCCATTTAGAGTAGCCATCCAGGGAGCAATGAACAGTTGTGATGACCTCACCCGGAACTTTTTGGAAGCGTTAGAACCTTTTCTCCCAGAGAGGTGGTGACAACCAATATGGGTGAGTGTCCGCATCCTTAACTAAACGAGCTGCGATTGCTCGGCATTGAATTTTCTGATCTGGTGGCGATCGATCGGGAGAAGGGCAAAATCATACGGCAGTTGCCCCCCACGATGCAAGATGCCCTAAAGCGGCTCTCGGGACAATTTGAAGGTTAGGTGTAAACTGCGATTGTTTAACTGACTCTGTAGGAGCGATCGCATTGCAGCACCTACAATCGCATTGTGAGCGATCGCATAAGCATTGTCACTCCCAAAAATCCTATTGCAGCGCAGACAATATCAGAGGCAGGTTAGCTGTTGGAGAGAGCTTCCACACACCTCCTCTTCAGCGTCCATACCTTGAGCCTGTCTGCTGGCAAGTTGCACCAGTCCGGGAAAGCATAAAATAAAAGTGCCATCAATACAAGCGTATTGAGAAGATTGTTAGGATTTGTTGATAGGTGGGGGACGATCGGGTGGCTTTGTCGAGGTAGTGCCCAATTAGATATAGGGAGAATAGCTGTATCAAACTTGAAAATAGGCGAAAACTGTCCGCCTATCTATCCTCTTTGGGCCGTTATACGGAAACTACCGCCCATTATGTAGTTAGCCTGCTATCCCTCAATGGTAAGGGTGCCTCAAAAATAATCAATTCCTTAAAATAATGAATAAATGAAGTCAACAATCTTCGATCTTGATATCACAGCACCAACTTGTGTTCATAAAAGTCCTTCCGATGACGTTCATGTGTACGAGTTTACTATCCCGATTCTGCCAGCATTTGCAATTGAATACTTTACGCTCCAATTTGGAGCTATGTCTTGTTTCCCCGATAAGCAAGACTCGATTCAGAATGATAGGCTAACTGTCTTTCCGGGTTACTCTTTAGACAAATTCGATGGTAAGTTAGTCGTTCATTATCATGGTATTCGTGACTACACGCTTCTTTTCCCATTCGTCACTAATATCTCTCTGCAAGAACGATTAGGGAACTTCTATCGTGAAGCAGAAATTACTTTTGAAAATGCTTCGTGGTTGTCTTTTATGCTTATGTGTGGAGCGATATTTGAGGGGATTTTATTCGCAAAACTGGGGCAGAACAAGTCTTTCAATGATCTAATTAGTGATGCGAGTTACGAAGGTTTAATAGATGCATACACTGTATCTATAATGAACAAAGTTCGAGGTTATCGAAACTTAGTTCATTCAAGTAAGCATACTGATCCATACGTTTCTCGGATGGATTCTATGGATACCAGAATTACACTTGACAAACTTATTAAAGCAGCCTGAAACTGCGGCAGAGCGGCGAATAACATTTTCTTACTTTGTTCTGGTGTTGCTTATCGCCGCTCAAATTGGTCGTTAGGTGCCTTGGTTCCTTATAAGGGAAGTGCAATCGCCCTCTCATGAAGCGGTTCAAGCATAGCAAAACCAAGCACTGTCCATTCTCTGGGGAACAGTGCGATCGCCCCTCAATTTCCGGCAGACTTGCCGGAACGATCGCCCTTGAGCCATTCATGTAGAGACGATCGCAGGTATTGTTGAGGGAGGGCGATCGTCCTTGAGTTAATGATGTGACAGCGATAGTTGAAGGGAGAACGATCGCGTCGTTTGATCTAGGCAGCACGGCAAACAGTTGGCTCAGGCAATGGATCACCAGCAGCTTCATAAGCAACCCTCAAAGACTCTAACGCTTCAATACCATCGATAACAGCCGCCTCGTAAGTCTCTTCATGCGTCCGCCACTGCTGCCCAGAGAAATCGGGAAAACCAACTAAAAAGCAATCGTCTTCATCAGACCACTGAATCACCATTTGATATTTGAGTCTAGTCATACTGCTCTCTCTCCTTGACTGTCTCAATGGCTACCTGCACTTCCTTTCCCTGGTAACGTTTTGCGTCTGCTTCATCTCTACTAGAAACCGTAATTTTTCCAGCATACAGAGAATGCACCCAGTTTGTATGGCTTCCTTTCCCTGAAAGTTCGCTAAAACCAGCTTGCATTAGCAGTTGCTTCAGCTCTCGAATCTTTTTGGGCATGGCAAACAGGAAGTTCTCTGAATCTATAAAAGCTTAATAAAGAGCGATCGCCCTTGAGCTATTCCTATAGAGACGAGCGCAGATAGTGTTGCAAGAAGACAATTGCATTGCAGTACTTACAATTGCATCGTGAGCGATCGCAAAAGCATTATGACCCAAAGAGCGATCGCTGAGGTCGATCGAAGTCACGTTGCTCATAATTAAGAGAGTGTCTACTAAAGAAATATTATGGCGATCGTCAGAGGATTATGATTCCAGTTAATCAAGCTCAACAGCAGTTGCAAGATTTGATCGATTCAGTTAGCCAGTCGCATCAATCCATTGTGATTGCAGGTCACAGCAGTAATGCAGTTTTGTTGTCTGAAGCTGATTGGACAGCAGTGCAGGAAACGCTCTATCTCCTCTCAGCCCCAGGAATGCGCGAATCGATTCGAGAAGGTCTGACAACACCGATCGAGGATTGCGATCGAGATATTAGAGTGGTAAGTTGGGATCTGGTCTACACCAAGCAGGCACAAAAAGATGCCAAGAAATTGGCTTCTAGTAATTGATCGCACTGATCCCTCAGAGAATTTCGGTTTCTCTATTACTCGCGAGTAAGCTTGAGCCGATCATCTAGGCGCAATTCAGGAAATGAGCTAGTTTAGAAGCAGTTGAGCGATCGCTTCAGCATCTTCGGCAGGTTTGGTTAAATTGCCGATGTTGCGATATCTGCAAATACCGATTACGAGCGCATAACGCCCCATTTGATTTCCTCACGCGTTTCTCAGATTTTACTCTACAACCGCACTTTAGGGATAATCATGGGATACAAAAGGCAGCGCCACCAGCTCGCCCTCTGTGTCGCCCACCTGCACCTTTAAGTCAGGACTGGCGGCTTTGGTACGAATGTAGGCTAATCCTAAGTAACCCTGCTCAGTTTCAGTAATGCTGGTGAGTGTTCCCACTTTTTCCTCCCCCAGCATGATCACGCTTTCGGGAGCAGCAGATTGGCTGAGGCGAATTCCCCAGAGCTGTTGTTTCACGCCTTTGTAAGTGTGCAAACGGGCGATCGTTTCTTGCCCAATATAGCAGCCCTTACTTAGCGAGATAGTTTGCCATAGCCCTGCTTCCAGCGGATTCACATCTTCGGTTAGTTCCTGTCCCGGCGCGGGGCGACCTTGCGTGATGCGGAGCTGTTCCCACAGGCGATCGCCCATAGGCACGGCTCCTTCTTGTATCAGAGCTTCCCAGAGTTTCGATGCTTCACCATTAACGACTAATGTGTAGCCTGGGGTTGCTAATCCGCTGCCGACTGCAATGCGTACTTCTATTCCGTTAATCTCAAAGATTTGATGGCTACCATAGGATTTGTCAACGATCGCACTTCCTCCAATTTGAGTCACCAAAGCATCGCTCTCAGCTCCTAAAAGGCTAAAGGTTGCTGTTTCATCTGTAATATCTTTCAGATTCACCTTATCTGCAAAAAAGATATACCGATCCATCCACTGCGTTAGCTTTTGGCTATAGCCAGGAGACACCAGCAGTAGTACTGAAGATTCTAGGACATAGGCGGTTGCCAGATCGATCGTCCTTGCGGTTGAAGTCACAAATACGGTATCGCAACCCTGACCGGGCTTGAGCATTTGAAAGTCATTCGTGGTTTGGTTGTGCAAAAAACGAAGGCGATCGCCTCCTGACACCTCAATTCGTCCCCAATGGGAGCGATCGCAGATTGCTACTCCAGTTCGGGATGCTTGGAGGGCGATCGCATCATTGCCAAAGCTCAGCGGTGCATCCCCTCCAGCGGTTGAAGTCAAAGTAGCGCCTGCCGATGCCTGAAGTTCTCGTAATGCTTGAGTCATTTTGCCTACGCTCTGAGTAATGGGAAGGAACTGCCCGCGATCTTTCCCTTAGATCTTAGCGGTTTGGGTTGCCAAACTGAAGGCATGAGCAATGTTACTCGTCTTGAGAGAAATGGCGATCGAGAAAGTTCAGGGCATGATTACGCAGCTCGTAGTATTGTGGCAGCTCACGAATTTCCTGAATGTTGCGGGGATGGGCAAACGGCACCTCCAAAATCTCGCCAATTCGGGCTGCGGGACCGTTAGTCATCAGCACAATGCGATCCGCCATGTACAATGCCTCATCTACGTCATGCGTCACCATCATTACTGCCTGTCGCTGGCTCTCCCAAATGTCTAGCACCTGCCGCTGAAGCTTGCCTCGCGTCAGGGCATCCAATGCCCCAAACGGTTCATCCAT
>CASBQM010000706.1 GCA_949127645.1 Synechococcales cyanobacterium PMM_0036 | reverse complement strand
TAAATATCCAATCCAATCACCCGTGGCTGATAAGACTTTAGTTTCTCCAGCAGTTTGCCAAGGGACTGATCCGAAAGAGAGCCGCGACGTGACTCTTGGGATTGCGCCTGAACATCTTCTTCGGTAACTGTCACCACCAGCAGACGGGAGTCAGGCTTTTCCTCTGGGCGCAGTTGCAGGAATTGGTCAAAGGCTTGGAGTTCCAAAGGTTGCAAGAGTCCCAGATAGCGGATGCCCATGATCAGCAGGGCGATTGCTAAACTGATCAGCAATATAGGCGTCACCCTAGGTTGAGGAATGGCAGGGGGAGTCTCGGGTGGGAATGCCTCGTTCTCTGTCTTGGCTCCTACCCAGGTCATCGGAATTTCAGCCGGATTTTGGTAAATCACAGGCAGCCAAGTTGCACAAGGAAACTGCCCCTCCAATCCTTGGAGCCGCTCTCGGGCTTCTCGCACCGCCAGATAGAGCGATTCGCCTTTAGAAAATGCCTCCAGGAAATATTTCAGGAATTCCTGGGCAACGCGATCGGGCACAGGTTCTCGCATGACGATGATCTGCGGAATTTGCAAATCGGCAAACTCCCGCGCCAGCCCTAGCCCATCACAAGAGTTGAAAATTGCCAGCTTTAAGCCACGATCGACTGCTTTTCGCAAGGCATATTTAAGCTGGGCAATGGTTAAACTCTCACTAGCGTTGATATAAATCCGTCCTGTTTTACTGGTTCCTGAACTGGAGCTATGCCCTGCAAAAAAGAGAATGTCCCAATTTTGTTCCCAAATCTGATCAGTGAGATCTTTTCGAGCAGGTTCCACCAGAAAATTTATTTGGGCATCAGGCAGCCTTTCTAGAATGGCGCGATCGGTAGCAATGTTGATACCTGTGCTATCCCCCAAGATAGCTAGAATCTTGATTGAGGCAGATGACTCCCTAGGTTGATCCACCTGTTCATAGGTGTCTGTACTCAGCGCAAATTCTGCCTTAGGATAGCGCTCAACTAAATCCCAAAGATGCCAGGGAAGTTTCTGTAACTGAAGATGTTGAGTTTGTAAGAGTATCCGAATGGTTTCAGCAGGCTGAAGTTTTTCCAGCCACTGCTCACGAATCTGGCGAAAAGACTCAGCTTGCAGCCAATGGTTGAGGCGATCGCGCAACTGCTCTGCCGCTTGATTGCAAGCCTCAAGACTCACAATGGGCAGGGCTGATTTGGGTAGCCCCAAGGGGCGAGCCGACAAGTCTAAATTGCGATAAATGGCTTGCCAACGATTGAAGAGTAGGGGTAGTTCGGGTTCAGGGGGCAGTTCTCCAGTGACTTCACTAAAGGGACGGCTATTCTCCGCTCCAATCTGGAGTGTGACTGAAAATCCTGTGGCAAAGCTGCCTGCCCCAATTCTCAAGATCACTAGCTTCGCTCCCATGGTCAGTCTCTTGTCGTCACTAAAGGAAAGTCCGTCGTTCCAGACCATAAGCGGCTTGAACGCGATGAATGGTAGCCATTGCCTGCTGATGGGCAGAACGCTGCCCTTGTATCGTATCTTGCATCGTATCAGGAGGAAATTCTTCCTGGGAAGCTTGGGTTATGGGAGGTGACAATCGCCATAACCAAGGTCGCAGAGGAAAAAAGCGATAGCGAAAAAATTTAATAGCCATAAGTGTTACTTGAGTTTCATTCACTTCATACTGCTGTTTCAATGTTTTATGCACTGACTTTTTAAAAGCTATGCTCTGTAGGACTTTTACAAATTAATCTGGCTTGAGTCGAGCGCGAAGCACCATAAAACCTGGTATAACGTTCAACAAACCTCTTTTTAGCCGATCCATTCGGTAAACCCATGCGAACTCGTCAAGGGCTGCTTGAGATCTTTTCCACGTTTCTACAATTTCAAACAGATGCTTTTGGTGGTTGGGTCACAGATCCAAAGCTGCGGCGCAGTATGCAAACTTGCTTACAGCATTCTCAAGATGAATATGAAGTCTTTTGGGTACTGTATTGGTATCGGATCTGGCAGGCTCAAACCAGTGCGCTTGCTACCGCTCACCTGACGGCATATCTCCAGGAAGTCTGTTACTGGACAGCCCGCAAGTTAACCCTCAAGCTGACGGGGAATCACTCGATCGCCGACTTTTTCCAGACGGCGATCGCCCGTACCGACAAAGTACTCAAAAACTTCAATCCGCAGCTTAGCTCCAGCTTAAAAAGCTATGCAGAATTAGTACTGGGAGGGGTGATTAAAGACTGGGTTCAAAAACAGCAGGAGGCAGGCATCTGTACCGATTGGTCGCTGCTGCATAGGACAAGTCAGAAGCGATTGGTGGAGGCCCTGCAATTTGCTGGAGAAGGTCGTGAAACGATCGAGCGCTATGTTTTGGCTTGGAACTCTTTCAAAGAGCTGTACGCCCCTGGAGCGACTCAGACTGCTTCCAAGCTGCGTCAACCTGATAACAGCGCATGGCAGGCTATAGCCCAAACTTATAAGGCTGAACGATTGACCCAGCTCAGTATATCCAGCCCGATCGCCAGTCCAGAACTATTGGAAAAATGGCTGTTGACTTGTGCAAAAGCTGTGCGAGCTTTCCTATATCCCACTCAGGTTTCCATCTACACTCCTATCCTTGGACAAGAAACAGGTGAACTTCTTGACCGCCTACCCGGGAGTATTCAGGATTCTCTGTTGAGTGAAGCGATCGCACAAGAAGAAGCAGAAATTCGAGAAGATCAGAATACTCAAGTGAATCAGATTCTGACCCAGGCTCTGACCCAGCTTGGCGTGGAAGCCCAGACCGTCCTGCAAAACTACTATCAGCAGGGTTTAACGCAACAGCAAATTGCCTGTCAATTAGGCGTGAAACAGTACACAGTTTCACGTCAAATTTCCCGCCTCAAGCAAACCTTACTGTTGACGCTAGCACAGTGGAGTCAAAAGACTTTGCATATTTCCCTCACGTCCCAGGTATTGGATAGTATGAGCAATGCCCTAGAGGAATGGTTAACTGCTCACTACTGCTCGCCTTAGCCACAACGGAACCTGAATCATGTCTTCTAATGCAACGCTCGATCGCTTCTACCTAGAAATTCCTGCTACGGCTCAGGAGACACAGGTTGCTTTCTCAACTTCAGGGGCGAGCTGGCGAGCTCGTCTGAATCAGATGAGCCTGAATGCATTCTTACCCTGGTTACAGGAAGAGCAGGCTGCCAAAGTTTGGCCTTCCATAGCAGCATTGCCCAGCTTCTGGGAGATTGTTGATGGAACAGCGATCGACTGTGAGGATATGCGGTTGGTTTTGATCCCGACAATCGAAATTGATCTCAGGGAGCTGCGAGTTCCGCAAGAATGGATAGATATTCCCAGTTGGAGCGCAGACTATTATCTGGCAGTACAGGTGAATCCTGATGCAGGCTGGATAAGAATTTGGGGTTACACAACCCATCACCAACTCAAGACGAAGGGTGTTTATGATGATGGCGATCGCACTTATTGTCTAGATGAAGATGACCTGATTCAAGATCTGAATGTGCTTTGGATTGCCCGTCAGCTTTGTCCAGAAGAACCCTTACGAGCGGAAGTTCTACAAGCTCCTGCTTTACTGCGGCCCCAGGCGGAAAACTTGCTGGAGCGCCTTGGCAATTCCACAGTGACTTTCCCTCGCTTGGCAGTGCCATTTCAGCTCTGGGCAGCTTTGATAGACCATGGTGGCTGGCGACAACGTCTCTATGAACGACGACAAGGGCTATCAAACTCCTGGTCTGTTCCACAATGGTTGCAGGCAGATATATCGGATTTGGCAGCACAACTCGGCTGGAAAGCGCACACGTTACTCGCTCAGGAAATGCGTAGCCGAGCGGAGCAAATCGGACTATCACGGCAGTTAGTCATTACGGGCAACCCGTATGAGTTGCAGGTGTTTCCAAGGGGCAATCCAGAAGAGCGTATCTGGCGGTTTGAATTACATTCACTGGATGGCGATCGCCAAGTTCCTGCTGGCTTCAAATTAAGGCTCTTAACTGAAGATTTACAGCCTTTCAGTCACAACGAAGATACGGCGATCGAGGCTGTCGACCGGCTCTATGTAGATGTCATTTTAGAGCCAGGGGAAGGACTAGTCTGGGAAATTGAACCAATACCAGAGGGATACGATCGGGCAATTCTGAATTTTTAAGCAAATTTTGACGACTCTATAGCTGTCTCAGGGAAATCGCTTATTTTGGGGAGATCGATAATAGAGTCTCCAACAGTTCTCCTATCAAAGCTCTACCTCGTTTCTGGGCACTGTGGACAAACTCGAAAAAATCTAGGTAGAGCGACAATTCCTCCTGTGAGATATCTCTCTTTTGTTACTTTGACAAGAATTAATTAAGCTAGAGTGGTAGAGTCCTAGCTGCTGTGATGAAAGAATTACGACTGCCTGTTGCCACGGTTGGGTTTATCGATGGCTATGGCGATCGCTACCGAAGTGTGTTCGGAGATG
>CASBQM010000705.1 GCA_949127645.1 Synechococcales cyanobacterium PMM_0036 | reverse complement strand
CCTTTTCGACTGCCCAACGCCCGTTCTGCCGCTCGCTGTACGTCTAGGTCTAACGTGAGCTGCACATCATTTCCGGCACGAGCTGGCTTTTCTCCTAAAATCCGAATCACCCGCTGAGAACGATCGATTTCGACCTGCTGTCCGCCCCACTCACCCCGTAACTGGCTTTCAAAGGCAGACTCTACACCCATCTGACCAATGACATCTCCCAGTCGATAGCCCTGCTTCTGACGAGCCTTCAGCTCTTCATCGTTCATTTCGCCTGTGTAGCCTAAGACATGTGCTGCCAGATCGCCATAGGGATAGTTGCGCACGGCTTCTGCTTCAACTTGAACGCCCTTTAGCTCCTGGCTAAATTCTGCTAGCGCTGTCACCTGAGCCGGACTCAGCCCTCGGGCAATCCGCAGCAGCTCTGGCGAACTGTAGCCTGCCTGCTCTAGGCGGTCTTCCACATTTTTGAGCGGAATATTCAATACTTCGGCAAGGCGGGGCAAAATTGTTGTCCACTCTTTCTTAGAGTTGGCGATCGGCCAGAGAAACACGGCGTAGGAAATGCGGCTACCCGCCAAAATTTTGCCCTTGCGATCGAGGATTTTGCCTCGCTCAGGCTGGCGCGGGATCAGCCGAATGCGATTATTTTCTGCCAATTGCCGATTGCGATCGCCCTGCACAAGCTGAAGATATGCCAAACGACTGCCGATACCACCCAACAGTGCCACCGTGATCATCAGCATGACAATGAGCGACTGATATTGCCGCCCAACGGTGCGGTTAGACTGTTGCGAGAGGGGAGAATTTTGGGTGAGAGCCATAGCAGAGCGTAATTGACGATCGCAAGATTCTTCACCAGTCTACTCTTCTCGCGCCTGTTTATAGTGTGGTAACTCGCGTGAGAGTCGGTATGGCAGGAGACGACATTCACAAACTAAATCAGCTAAATGTATGTTTAGAACCTAATATTTGGGATATTTAAGGTTGGAGTATCTTAAAGTTGAATACGAAAGTTGAACAAGATCGCTGGTCTTTTCACGACCTTCTCTTAGACCTGCTCGTAGAAACGTAGGGAATGCAAACTATGTCACAGACCGTCATACGAGATTACAGCGTCTCTGGAACAGATACCCGGCTGGACGTAGAACTCCGCAAGGTTTTTAAGGTCTATGATGGTGAAACTGCCGTTCGAGGAATTGATCTAGATATTCATCAAGGCGAGTTTTTCAGTATCCTAGGTCCGTCAGGCTGTGGTAAAACCACGACGCTACGGATGATTGCCGGATTCGAAGATCCGTCAGGTGGCGAAGTTATGATTCGTGGCAAGTCAATGCTAGGAGTCCCCCCTTACAAACGTCCGGTCAACACTGTGTTTCAGAGCTACGCGCTGTTTGGGCATCTGACCGTTTGGGACAATGTGGCATTTAGTCTGCGGCTAAAAAGCTGCGGCAATACAGAACTGCGAGAGCGGGTTGGAGACGCACTGCAATTGGTAAAGATGAGCGATTTTGCCCGTCGATTTCCGGCACAGCTTTCAGGCGGACAGCAGCAGCGGGTGGCGCTGGCAAGAGCCTTAGTCAACCACCCGACGGTTCTACTGCTAGATGAGCCGCTGGGGGCGCTGGATTTAAAACTTCGTAAAGAAATGCAGGTTGAGCTGTCCAATCTGCATCACGAGTTAGGGTTAACCTTTGTGATGGTGACGCATGACCAAGAGGAAGCTTTGAGCCTATCCGATCGCATTGCCGTCATGAACAATGGCAAAATTGAGCAAATCGGCACGCCCAGCGAAATCTACGAACATCCTAAGACTGCATTTGTAGCCGATTTTATTGGAGATACGAACCTGCTGAAAGGGCAGATCGAATCCATCTACGCCGAGACCCTACAGATTGTTACAGACAGCGGTTTGCACATTGTGGCAAAGCCTAAAACACTCTGGAATGGCGCTGATTCCTCAAGCTCTAATTCCTCAAGCTCTAATTCCTCAAGCTCTAATTTATCGGGTTCTCATGCCTCAGAAGCCTTTGTCAGCATCCGTCCCGAAAAAGTTCACCTTGAGCTTAGCCCTCCGGCTGATTCGATCAGCTCCAGAAACTGTTATGCAGGTAAGCTCAAACACGTTATGTATCTTGGCACTCACGTTAGCTATCAGGTCGAATTGGCTACAGGCGATCGCATTGCGGTGCTGCAACCCAACCGCTCTAGCTTGATGGATTTGGGCACTTCAGTTTATGTCTATTGGGCGGCTGAAGATTGTCTGGCTCTCGCCCCACAGGAGTAAAGAATGTCGAGTAATCAACACCACGGATTCGATGGGGAATGCGATCGCCTACCACTCGCTCACCTAGCACCTGATCACCTAGCGCCTCATCTACCTCTGCCCCGCTTTTCTGCCGCAAGACGGCGGTTTTTAAAGACTTCGGCAGCGATCGCTTCTGGGTTCGTTCTTTCCAACTGTGCGCGTAACCTGTCTAATGTCAACCTTGGCTCTGGCGATTCTCCTAGCCCCACCTCTAATGCAGGCGTTGCTAAAAACCCGGCTTCTGGAAAACTCTACATCTACACTTGGGCAAACTACACCGACGATGAATTAATCAAAGGTTTCCAAGAAAAAACGGGGATTCAGGTGGTCGCCGACCCGTTTGATTCTAATGAGACCATGATGGCAAAGATGCAGGCCGGCGGAGGCACTGCTTACAGCATTATTTATCCGTCAGACTACACGGTGATTGATATGGTAGAAGCGGGGATGCTCACTCCGCTCGATCACTCGCGTCTTCAAGGTCTGGATACGCTGCGACCCAAATGGCAAAATCCCGTCTACGATCGCGGTAACGCCCACAGCATTCCGGCTGTTTGGGGCACGACAGGGCTGATCTATGACCCGCAAAAGGTAGGCAAAGAAATCGATGGCTGGAGCTATATTTGGGACAACCGTAAGTCTCTGACGCGGCAGATCACGCTGATTGATGACGTTCGGGAGGTGATGGGCGCAACGCTGCGTACCCTGGGCTATTCCTATAACACCACCAGTCCAGACCAGATCAAGAAAGCCTACAGTAAGCTGGTGCAAATTAAGCCGACGATCGCCTCTTTTTTGACCACAGGATGGGAGGATCAGTTGGCAAGCGGCGACGTTACAGTATCGATGGCGTACTCGCAGGATGCCATCAAGCTGATTGAAGAGAAGCCCAACCTGAAATATGTCGTTCCTAAGACGGGCAGCTCAGTCTGGACAGACACGATGGTGATCCCCAAATCGGCTCCCAATCCTGATGCAGCCTACGCCTGGATGAACTACTTGCTGCAACCGGATATCGCCGCAGGATTAGTGCAGCGCCTCAGAACTGCTACCGCTAATCAGGCTGCTTTTGACCTGCTTCCTCCAGAAACTCAGAAGGACGATCGCCTTTTCCCCACGGAAGCCATGCTCTCGAAATGTGAAGGTGTGGCTCCTGTTCCGGCAAGAATTGCGGAAGTCTATGACCAGTATTGGACGCGATTAACTAGCAGCTAATCGCCTCGGTACCCCAGCACCCTGACACCCCGGCACCTTAGAAAAAATTTGCTGCCTATGTCTACCTCAACGCCCTCTTCCCCACCCCTTGCCGAATCGTTGCCCGCCTCCTCGCAAGGATGGCAGAAGCTGACTCGGTTAATCGAGCCGATCGCCCTGCTGGTTCCTTCTGGCGTATGGCTACTGCTGCTGCTTGTGGCTCCAACTCTGCTGATTCTTGAACTTAGCTTCATTCCAGGCTTTCGGTTAGGGCAATCCGCAGGTGACTATGGCATTGGCAACTACCTGGAGATCTTTCAACCTATCTATTTTCAGGTGATCTTGCGCTCTGTCCTGTTTGCGATTGGCTGTACTGTCACCTGTATGCTGCTGGGATTTCCTGTGGCTTATTGGATTGCAGTCATGGCACCCTCGCGCTGGCGCAACCTGCTTCTAGTGGCTTTCGTGTTACCTCTTTGGACTTCTTCTCTGCTGCGCGCCTACGCCTGGATCACGATTCTCAGACCTAGCGGCAGTTTAAATAGCCTGTTGAGTGCGCTGCATTTGCCTAGTCAAGAGTGGCTAAATCAAACTCCGGCGGTCTACATTGGCATGGCGTATAGCTTTTTGCCTTACATGGTGTTGATTCTCTACGCTTCTTTAGAAAAGCTGGATAAGCGTTTGCTTGAGGCTGCATCAGATTTAGGCGCTACCCCGCAACAGACCTTTTGGAAAGTCACGGTGCCCCAAACTTTGCCAGGAATTGCGGCAGGTGGCTTGCTGGTATTCATTACTAGCTTGGGGGAGTTTGTGGTGCCTGAGCTGCTAGGCGGTGCCTCTAGTATGACGATTTCTCGGCTGATTTATAACCAGTTTCTCGGCGCAACTCGCAACTGGGGTCTGGGTTCCAGCTTTAGTATTTTGATGATCACTGGCGTAAGCATTGCCATTGCGCTGCTGCTGAAATATGGCGATCGAGATAGCGCTCTTTCTGGATGAACAGGCTGAATGAACTATGAATTCTCTATCTCCTAAGCTCCCGCTCAAAATCTCCTGGCAGTCGATGTTTACCCTGCTGATGTTTGGGTTTATGTATCTGCCCATTCTAATTTTGGCGGTCTATAGCTTCAATTCTTCTCGCTTTAGCACCACCTGGGAAGGTTTTAGCTTTAAGTGGTACGAGAAACTATTTAGCGATGTCCGCATTTTTGAGGCATTGAAAGACAGTCTGACGGTGGCTTTTAGTGCTGTGGGCATATCTGCCGTTTTGGGAACCATGATGGCGGTGGGGCTGGCAAAATTTCGGTTTCCGGGCAAAGGGCTGTACAGAGGCGTAAGCTATTTGCCGCTGATTATTCCAGATATTGCGATCGCTGTTGCCACTTTAGTTTTTTTCAGTTCGCTCTTCGGATTTCTAAATCCAATTATTCAATCCCTCAACGCATTCTTGACAAAAATGGGGCTTCTGAGCTTACCGCTGCCAACCCTCAGCATTGGCACCGTGATTATGGCTCACATTGTTTTTTGTCTGGCATACATTGCGGTCGTTGTTTCTACCCGCCTCACCAGTCTCGATCCGCATTTGGAAGAAGCCGCGCTGGATCTGGGAGCGACCCCGTTGCAGGCTTTCATCAAAGTTTTACTGCCAGAGCTGATTCCAGCAATTCTCTCAGGTTGCCTTCTTGCCTTTATCCTCAGTATGGACGATTTGCTGATTTCTGGTTTTACGGCAGGTAGCGGAGTCAATACCCTGCCGATGCTGATCTATAGCCGCGTCCGAACTGGCATCTCGCCCGATATCAATGCCCTCAGCGTCGTGCTGATTTTGGCTTCTGCCCTACTAGCTTTGACTTCCGAGTATGTTCGGTACAAAGGAGAGCAGCGCCGTTTGAATCGTTAGGTAAGCCTATGTTCTAGCAGCTAGCTCAGCCGACTGCCCAGGCGCTCGTCATAAATCCGCTCGTTGCGGTTATCTACCATAAGGACTCGAATTTGCTTAATAGGCGATTCTTCAATCACATAGCAGATTCGGTAGTCTCCCGTACGGATACGATAGATCTTGCCATGCCGAGAAATAAACTTTCTTAGGTAATCGCAGTCACGCGGCCTTGGCTCCATTTGCAATGCAAAAATCTTGCCCATTACTTTTTTATATTCACGATCGGGCAAGTCTTCAAGATCTCCCAAATATTCAACTTTTAATCCATAGCTGCCGCTTGTTTTTTCAATCTCACTAACGAGCTGGGGGGAATCTATTTTGATAGCTCCTAGCTTTCGATTGGCTTGACTCAGGCTTTCCTTCAAAGCAATGTTTTCAGCGCCTAAAGCCTGAACCTGATTAGAATATTTTTCTACCAAGCCTTCAAATTGCTGACGCTTATTTTGCTCTTCATCGATCGCATCCTGCATCAAACCAATGTATTCATCTCGATTGATAATTTCTTGCTGCAAGCCCTGCTTTTTGGAAAGTTCTCGCTCTAATTTACTAATTTCTGACTGATAGTCTTTATAAGAAACTTGATGGGTTTGAAGCTGCTCCATCAGCTCATAAAATCTTGCCTCAACTTCGGTCTTACTCTCAATCTCAACCTGCAATTGCTCTGAAAATATCTGCGATCGAACCTTGACTTCCTCCAGCTCGTTTTGAAGGAAAGCCGTTTCGGTTCGCATTTGCCCCTGAAGCTGGCTTTCAAGCTGCGTCTTCTGAATCAGTTGATGAGCAGTTTCCGTTTGCTCCCAAGCACACCAACCTAAAAATCCTGCAAACAATCCTAGAAAAACTGTGTAATTGAACCAGTTGAGAATGACTGTAATCAAAAGCGTTCCCGAAGCAACGATTAATCCTTTGACTAGCCGATTTTTCAACATATGTTCTGTCAACCTTAAGTAAACTACACAGATTAATAAATGACGTAAATATTGATGAACTATTTGAACGAAAGCTCAATATTAATTAAGAAATTTCAACCTGTCCGTGCTTTTTGTAACGAATTTTGGTGGCGCTCTTTTGGATCACTCTTGTGGATAGTCTAGCTTTTCGCTCTGCAAATTGCCCACTCAGTAATTCTGTGGAAGGCATAAATTATCGGTCTTATTCTCATGCAACAGCCTGTTTTTCACTGCTTTGGTTGAAATAACTCGCTTTTGTGTACTTCCCTCGGTTTTCGGGAACTCTAGACCTAAATTCACAACCTGTACAAGCCAATAAGTAACGGGTGGTTAGTCATAGGCAAAAGGCTTAGAGTTCTTATGGGCAAAGCAACGATCGGCATGATTACCTCATACCAGGGTCTTACACAAAGCGATTGGCTATGGCAACAAACTCCCCATGCCTTTGGCACTTGGGGAAACATTCAGATGCTCAAAAATGCCCCACAGCCAGATTATTTATTACTGTATCAGTATGATTTTCATCAGCATATAGCCCAAAAAAAATCCTGGCTTCCCCGTTTTCAAAGATTATCATTAACCTCTAAAAATTTTCTTACACAAAGCGAGCTTCGAGGAGTTCCTAAAGAAAACATTATTTATTTAATGCGAGAGCCACCGTTGATAGAGGTTCAACAGCAAAACAGCATAAATTATGCGGCAGCAAAAGAGTACTGCGGATATGTTATGGGACCGGATCAATCTGCACCCACGCCCGCTTATATGCCCGCTATTTGGTATCACGCTAACTCATTTCGTGAACTTGCCCAGATGCCAATCCCAGAAAAAATTAGCTCTTGTAGCTGGATTACTTCAGGCACTAGCCGCACGGAAAATCATCGTCAACGTCTCGCATTTTTACAGCAAATTCATCAGACTCATCTTGATCTAGATGTCTACGGTCGCAATCTTCCTAAAAGTATTCAAAATTTAGGAGAAATGAAAAATAAATGGCATAGTATGGCTCCTTACTACTATAGTTTGGCGATCGAAAACTATGCCGACAACTCCTGGTACGTTAGTGAAAAACTGTGGGATTCCCTATTAGCCTGGTGTCTGCCTATCTATTACGGTGGCTCTGCGGCAGACCGACTCTTGCCTCCTGATAGCTTCCTGCGATTGTCGAGCTTAGATGAGAAAGGTATTGCCTACATCCAAGAAGTTACTGCTACACCAGAAGCTTGGCATGAACGAAAAGAAGCGATCGCCGAAGCTCGTCAAATTATTCTACATAAGCTCAATCTTTTGAACTGGCTCTCTGAGTTCGTTGAGTCTTTTTCCTGACTATAACTTGACTATGAACGGTATCTGTACCCTAGCTAACGATCAGGTTTATCATCAGCTTGTTGCTTTGCTTAATAGCATTGAAGTCTTTATGGGAGACATACCTGTTTGTGTCTATCCCTATAACAGCAACACTAGCAGAATTGCCGCAGAAATCGCCAAGCGTCCTAACGTTCGGCTTTACTCTGATTCAACTTCAATTCAGCACTGGGATTGCTTCTCTAGAAAGGTTTGGGATATTCATCCTACTGCTCGACAGCGTTGGCGAAACAGCAGTCCAGACTTCTATTATCGAGTAGGAACCCATCGGCGATTTTGTGCTTTCGATGCGCCGTTCGATCGCTTTCTTTACATGGATGCTGACACAATTCTTCTTAATTCAGTAGACTTTATTTTCAATCAGTTAGATCAGCAAGACTGGATTACTTATGACTTTCAATTCAAAGACTTAAGCCACGTCTATGATCAAATGCCTCGCTTATCTCAAGTTTTCTCAGATGTACAGCTCTCTAACATTTTCTGCTCTGGATTTTATGCCTCGCGGCAGGGAATATTTAGCTCAATTCAGCAAGATTGGCTACTCTCAGAACTTCAGGCAGGAGATGCAGAATTTCTCTATCCCATGGCTCCTGACCAGACAGTGCTGAATTATATGGTGATGAAGTCTAATCTATCTAACTACAACTTTGCCTTGAAGTTGCCACCTGAGCAAAGAACCGGTTGTTGCGTTACTTCTCCAGGGTTTATGGCTCAGGATAACCTGCTATTCGATCGCAATAATCGACTTACCTATCTACATTACATTGGCTTATCTTCCAGTCTTTTCAATCGCCTTTGTCAGGGCGAAAATGTTGAGTTTCCCTATCGAAATCTCTTCCTCTACTATCGCTATTTATCTGAACCTGAAAACCGACCTAGGTTCACAGGTCAATCTACAGCTTATGACGCTTTTCCTAGAATGTCGGAACGTATTCTGAAAAAGCTGAAGCTTACTCGATAATGCTGACTCGCCAATTTATATGAAATCTAAAGCTATGAAACGAGGCATTTACATTACTGCAAACGATCGCGTTCTTGATCATGCGATCGCTCTCCTCAACAGCATTCGGAACCATGATTCTGAAATACCAGTTGTGTTGATTCCCTATGATGATAACTATCAGCTTGTAGCGGATACTCTAGCTGAGAGATTCGGTGTGCAGGTCTACAAGGATTTAGGGTTTATCGATCGCCTTTCCCAACGACTTCATGAAATCTTTGGCGATCGCTTCTTTGCTCGTCCCAATCAATTTCGTAAGCAGGTCTGTTGGTTTGGCGAGTTCGATGAGTTTCTGTACATTGACACCGATATTGTTGTGTTTGAGAAAATCAGCAATTGCCTCAATTTATTAGCCGAAGCTGACTTTATCTGCAACGATTACCAGTACGCAGGTGGTATCGCCAACGTGTTTACGCCTCGGATTATAGAAGATCAGGTGTTTACAGAAGCCGAATGTCAGGAAATCTTTAACGGCGGCTTTTGGGGTTCTAAAAAGGGGCTAATCACCGAAGCGGATCTTTACGCCACATTTGCCGAATGTGCAGCTCACCCAGAATACTTCGACTTCTCTCAAAAAACTTCTGATCAGCCTATCATTAACTACATGGTGCTAAAGCGCCTTGCCAAACGCCACAATATTGCCCGTCAGCTCCAGAAAGCCCCTGGCAACTGGGCAGGTAGCTCTCACTTCGTGCGAGAAGGCGATCGCTTAATTGACACCAAAATTGCGCAACCTTTGCACTATCTTCACTGGGCAGGCATCAAAATTCAGCCGGGATGCCCCTACTGGGATATCTGGGAGCATTATCGATATATGAATGAAGCTAAGCCCCAACCCATGAGCCGACCTGTGGCTAAAAAGGGCAGGCTTCGGAGAGGAGTTGATCGGGCGATCGCTCGGCTCTCAGCTTGGTAGATTCAGAAGTTCATCATGGTTAGAAGTTCATCATGGTCAGTAGCCCTTGTTGACCCAGAAGAATTTCTCGAATTAAGCTAAAAATGCCCACCCAGATGATCGGTGTTACATCTACACCACCCACGGGAGGCACCAGTTTTCTAACCGGGCTAAGCAGAGGTTCAGTCGGTGCAGACACTAGCTTGTAAGGCATCCGAGTTAGGTCAATTTGGGGATACCAGGTCAAGATAATGCGGAAGATAAAGAGTAGCATCATCAATCCCAGAAAAAGGGAGAGCATTAGATTGGCGATCGCAGCAGCAGTCATAGAAAGTCACAGAAACGCTTCGAGGTTTTAGATTGGGCGCTAAAGCTAAGCAATGTCCTAGCTTTAGCAGACTAATTTTTACAACAGTTTTGTAAATAATTTACTCATATTTTAGCGTTCTCAGGTTCCATTCAAGCTAAAGAAACGCCTACATTCCGATATCTACAAATCAGGGGTATCAGCTCGTTTTTTGATAAGATTATCAGTAACAAAAAGTTGCCTTCAGCCTCTTTAAGGATAGAACCCTATGACACCCTCTTTAGCGAATTTCCTTTACAGCATCTTGGCAGGCGTAGTAATTCTCGTCATCCCCATCACAGTAGCGCTAGTCTTCATTAGCCAAAAAGATAAAATTCAGCGCTCCTAGATTTTTCGGATGGCAACTTGAATGAGCGCAGTTAGAATAGGACTGATTTGTGCATCCTTGTATACCAATAGTCTTTTACGGGTATAGCTTCGTGCAGTCTTCAGCCTCATACTATTCAAACTAATAGTGTTCAAAGATTTATGAGTCTAAGCCTTCGGCAAAGAGATAGATGTCAGTTTTAGAAAACGGCGGATGTCTGAATTGCCGAGGTTTTTCATGGATCTGCACTTCCTGGCTCTCCTTCTCCCCCGAGTGGGAGAAGGGGTTAAGGGGTGAGGTGGCAAAGGTCTATCAGTCACCTAGAGCTGTCAACTTAAATTAGAGACTCCCAGCTTCAAAGATTCTCATCTTTGAAGCTGTTATTCAACATTTCCAAGGCATTCAGTGGATAGCGGACTGAGAATCGTTAACATAGAGACATTAGCGGGACAGATTAAGGGATAGACCAACGGAGAAGATTAAATGGTAAATATCGGATTTGGCGTGGGCAGCCTGGTTGGCATTGCGCTTGCTTTAGGAGGTGTAGCACTCTACTTTTTGCGCACGTTTCGACCTGCACTTGCAAGAGATCAAGACATTGCTCTAGCAGTCATTGCGGTAGGCTGTGGTGGAATACTATTTTTCAATAGCTGGCGGCAAGATATTGTTCTGCAATTTGGGCAGTTTATGCTGGCAGGGGCTGCCGTTTGGTTTGCAGTTGAAGCCATTCGCTTGAGAGGCATTGCCACCGAGCAAGCCAAGCGCAGTACGCCTATTGTTGATGACGATCGCCCCGTCAGCCGAGTTTACAGAGCCGAGCTAGATGACCTCACGCCGATAGACAATAGCCGCACAGTCACGAGACGAATTCGGGGGTCTAGAGACGGTCGCTCTGACGATGTGGATGGGTATAGTGGCTCTGATGGCGAGGTTCGCCGCCGTCCTTCTAGCAGCCGCAACACCGATCGTCCTGGATTAAACAGTACCGATCGCCCTCGCCGCCCCCGT
>CASBQM010000704.1 GCA_949127645.1 Synechococcales cyanobacterium PMM_0036 | reverse complement strand
GCGTTAGACCTACCCGCAAAAACACGATTTCTGGCTGATCGCGGAAAGCCGTCCAGGTTGCCCAAAAGACAATCGGATTCACCGTCGGAGCCGCCAAAAGAAAGCCGATCGCCATAGCAGGAGGGGCACCCTGCACAATTAGCCGTCGGGCAACGGGCACATTACCGCACTCGCATACGGGAAACATGAAGCCGATGAGGCTACCTGCTAAAGCTGCCAGTAATGGGTTGCGCGGCACGGCAGCAATCAGCCGCCGCTCGTCTACAAACAGCAGTAGTGCGCTAGAGAACAGCACGCCCAGGATCAAAAAGGGCAGAGCTTCTACAAGCAAACTAAAAAACAGCGTTAGGGTGTTGTTGAACTGGTTCACAGAGGTTTTAGCTTGACAGAGGCTTAGCAGAGCATAAACAACGATCGCCCACAGCGACCTGGAAGCCTATTTTAGCGGATCGGCGATCGCTCTACCCTTTAGACTGACCATTGAGGATGTCTGAGAAGTAGCAAACGCTTCACCCTCATCTCCCAACCCCTTCTCCTCTAGGGAGAAGGGGAGCCAGTTTCCAGTTCCCTCGCCCCTAGGGAGAGGGCGGATCAGGTCGCAATTTATACTTCTCAGACATCCTTATAGACTCATCCGGCATAGAAACTTGCCCAGCCTAGAAACTTACTCAGCTTAGAGACTTACCCCGCATACTGCTCGACTGCCCACACCAAGCTATCTGTCCAGTGCTGGGTTAGCTCAGCAGTAACAGCCTCCACCATGACGCGAATCACAGGCTCAGTCCCCGATGCGCGCACCAAGACTCTGCCCTGGTCTCCCATGGCGGCTTCAGCTTGGGCGATCGTCTGCTGCAACAGCTCGCTTTCCTGCCAGTTGAGACGGCGATCGCGGTCTTCTACCCGAACGTTGCGTAAAATTTGTGGATAGGTTTGGAAGCTGTGGCTTACCAGTTCAGCCAGAGAAGTGTCTGCTTGCTTCACCAATGCCGCAATGTGCAGCGCGGTCAGCAAGCCATCTCCCGATACGCCATAGTGCGGACAAAGAATATGCCCTGACTGTTCGCCCCCTAGCTTGGCTCCGCGTTTCACCATTTCGGCATGGACGTGCTGATCGCCAACATCAGTGCGAATTAGGCTCCCCCCCTGCTGCTGCCATGCGCGCTCAAAGCCAAGGTTTGCCATAACGGTAGAAACAATCAGGCTATCGGGAAGCTGATTGGCTTGGCGTAGCGCCTGTCCCCAGAGATACAAAATATAGTCGCCATCCACCACGCGTCCCTGGGCATCGATCGCCATCACTCGATCGGCATCACCATCAAAGGCAAATCCCAAATCTGCTCGGTGATTGAGGACAGCCGCCCTCAAAGGCTCTAAATGCGTCGAGCCACAGTTGACATTAATGCGATCGCCATCAGCCCGATTGTGCAGGCAAATTGCCTCTGCGCCCATTTGGATAAAGGCTTGGGGTGCCACCTGAGCCGCGGCTCCCCAAGCTAAATCTAGGACAATCTTCATGCCGCTGAAACTAATAGGCAAGAGCGGGCGCTGAACTGCCTCCAGATAATGGCTAACCAGCTCGGGGCGGTGATGACTACGACCCCATTGTAGAGTAGGAGCAAAATCAGCCTCGCCTCTCAAGGCAGACTCAATGCGGCTCTGTAGAGCGGTAGATAACTTGGTGCCGTTTGCGCTAAAGAACTTAATGCCGTTATCTTCCGGAGGGTTGTGGCTAGCAGAAATCATCACGCCGCCGATCGCCTCTGTGGTGTAAGCCAAATAGGCAACCGTTGGGGTAGGGCATAAACCAATGTTCCAAACCTCTAATCCGGCAGCAGTTAGCCCCGCAGAAAGTGCCATTGCTAGCATATCGCTGGAGTTGCGTGAGTCTTGCCCAATCACAACTACACCCTTGCTGAGATGATGATCAGTCTTTCTGTCCTGACTCGACTGGAGAATTTGCCCTGCCCAAAAGCCAACCTGCATAGCCAGAGGAGCAGTTAGTAAATCTCCAACCTTACCTCGAATACCATCTGTGCCGAATAAGCGAGACTTTGGCAAACTTACTGTCCCCCAGCTCTGGCTGTATTCTGGCTGGCTGTATTCTGGCTGGCTATGTCCTGGCTGGCCATGTCCTGGCTGGCTATGTTCTGAGTGTGCCGAAGGCTGACTTAGAGGTGCGGAATTTGAAGGTGCAGAAGATAACCCCATACTGAACTTAATACTCCATCACATCACACGCTCGGAGCATATCATAGACCCTAGAAAAAGGATGAGTCTCCTTGTGCAGATTTTTGAGCTATCTTATGTTGAGCTGTTTCGCTCGATCGCCCTCTACGTAAATACGCGGAAGATGCATGACTTATCTTACTTACAGTACTGAGAGCTTGGAGCCACATAAACAGAGCTTTACTTACTCTTTAGGGAACGATTCAAAGAAGCATCTAGCTAGGCATCTAGCTGGGCTTCCAGATGGGCTAAAGGGAAATGATCAAATATCCCTCATGAAACTTAGCGCCTGTCACCTGCTTACCTCTCAGCTCTGGCGGTAGGAAAATATTGCGTCGCTGATCGCCAGCCTCTACCGTCACCTCAGGACCATACTGAGTTAGCTTTACCTGCTTCTTGTCGAATCCCGGCAGGAACAGGTAGACCTTGCGTTCTGCGGTGTCAATTCGGATAGGCTGAGGTGCCTGAGCGGCTTGGCTAAAGTCTGGAATAGCCTGCATTAGTGGCTGCCAGTCTTCAGCGATTTTTTCTGGAATCAGGCTGATTTTTAGCGGCTCAAATTCGGCATCGATCGCCCCATTCTGCCCTTCTCTCGCCGAGTTGACTAGCACACCCCCTACCGTCAGACCCACTTGCTGGGCACTGCCCCAAAGATATTTGGCGGAGGCGATCGCCTCCGGTTTATCATTCGTCACTAGATAAGCCGCTACTCGATTTGGGTTGGCAACGGCTGCTCTGCCCTGATCGAGCAAGTTTGTTGCTTGGTTGGCGGCGGGCTGGTTAAACATATCCCCCCCCGTCCAGCTCACGTTTAACACAGAGGCAGCGATCGGTTGCAGGAAGGGCGAAAGGGTTCTGCCCAAGTCTGACTCCGCAAACACCTGACGAAAGCGGCGAGCATACCAGCTAAAGATCTCAGGTGCGCCTAGCATTCGCAGCGTGGACTGGTCGCCGTCGCCATCGTAGATAATGACGTCATATTGACCGCTGGCATAATACTCACGGATGGCATTCAGTGCCAGAGAGTGATCCATGCCCGGTAACAGACCCAATTCTTGACCATAGACCGCCTTAAAAAAAGGAGTTCGGAGATATTGAGCTTCCTGCTTTTTCAGCTCTTCCCAAACTTTTTCCATCAGCGCAGCCGTTTGTAGCTGCATAACTTGCAAGTTAGGTGCCAGTGCTTGCGGTGAATTCGGTTCTGAACCTTGCGAAATGCCAACCTGTAGAATCCAGGCAGGGCTAGAATCTTGTCCCAGTAAAAGGACTCGCTTTCCCTGAGCCGCCAACTGTCTTGCAGAAGCGATCGCCACCGTGGTGCGACCGATGCCGCCCTTGCCCAAAAACGTTAACACTAGCGCCATGCTTTAATTTCCTACCCCAGTTAACCTAGCAATCATAGCCTGAGATATTTTTGCGGCTCTATCCCATGGGTACGATCTCGTCTTCAAAAAACCAGGTGGTAAAATTATCGTCAAACTTGACCACTACGCCAACGCCCTGACCATCGGTGACTTTGTAGCCTTGCACATAACCCATTTTCCCCAGATGGGCAACGACTTCCTTGCTGGAGCGATCGCGCAAACGCTGAAGCCGTACTCTTTGACCTATTTCCATCATCACTCCAGGATCGACTAACCTGAATTAGTTTATCAGTGTATTGCGATCGATTAAGCTATTCTGAAAGCCTGAATCCAGGAATTTTTCTAAGCGCGATCGGCAAGTGATCAATACAAGCGATTAACAAGTGACTAACATATGCTAGCCAAGCGAATTCTGCCCTGTTTAGATGTCAAAGCAGGACGGGTGGTAAAGGGCGTTAACTTTGTCAATCTGCGGGATGCGGGAGATCCGGTGGAGCTAGCGCAGATCTATAACGAGGCGGGTGCGGATGAGTTGGTGTTCTTAGACATTACCGCCACCCACGAAGATCGAGACGTGATCTATGACGTAATTTACCGCACGGCAGAGCAGGTATTTATCCCGCTAACGGTGGGTGGCGGTATCAACACTTTGGAAACCATCAAAAAGCTCCTGCGTGCCGGAGCAGACAAAATTAGCATTAACTCTGCCGCCGTGCGCGATCCAGAGTTTATCAACCGTGCTAGCGATCGCTTTGGCAATCAGTGCATTGTGGTAGCGATCGATGCCCGTCGTCGTCCTGAGCCAGCTAATCCGGGCTGGGATGTTTACGTGCGGGGCGGACGCGAGAACACGGGGCTAGACGCGATCGCCTGGGCAAAAGAAATGGCGCAGCGCGGCGCGGGAGAGCTATTGGTGACGAGCATGGATGCAGACGGCACCTATGCGGGCTATGACCTAGACCTGACTCGAACGATCGCAGATCAGGTACAAATTCCGATAATCGCATCCGGCGGCGCGGGCAACTGTCAGCACATCCATGCGGCGCTAACCGAGGGCAGAGCTGAAGCAGCGTT
>CASBQM010000703.1 GCA_949127645.1 Synechococcales cyanobacterium PMM_0036 | reverse complement strand
GTATAGCCCAAAGCGATTGACATATTGTGTCCAGTAAGGGCTAAGTGCTGCAACTGCCTCTGCTTCAACCGTGTAGCCTTCTTGTATCAACTCCTGGAGAATCCGGCTGATTTCAAAAACATTGTAAAAGATCAAGCAATTTGCCACCAAATGGTTGTAGCGAATCATGGGGTCGAGCCGAGATACGTGTAATTTAGTGCCACGGAATCCCAAAACTATTACTCAGCTTAGATCTCAGCGATCACGATTAGTGGATTCATAGCAGATTCTAGCAGATTCTAGCAGTTATGAAATATTCTGTAAATTCAGCACATAATCTCTAGATCACTTCAACCTACTGAGAAGCCTTCTGCAATCAGGGTTTGCACCATCTAGAGAATGTCCACTGCATGTTTGAGAATGACTGTTTACTGTTGTCTGGTAGCGCGACTACCGCTATCTTTTCATGAGATTGACTGTCTCAAATCCAGGATGGACTGAACTTGGACTCAAACCACAGCCTGGAGTACAACAGGATGGCGAAATCTCGTGAGACTGACAACGGGACTGAGAATAAGCATAAGCCTCTCAAACCCTCTCTAAACAAAGGTTTCACACTAATCTCATGTATCGGAGCAGTTGCCTTGCCGAGCAACTGCTCAAGATGTTGTTTTCTAGGGGATTTGATGTCTAGGAGCTATGTACAGCAGGTGTTTTCAAGATCCGTGGCACTATTTTACACGTATCTCGGCTCGACCCCACGTAAGAGTTGGCGAATGCGACTTTTCAGCCAAGCCCAACACTTTTCAATCCGATTAAGATCTGGCGAATACCCCATTTAGAGTTTCTGCGCTCTCATGGAGCCGCCATCCCAGCCGCTCTGCAAATTGTCCGGTTCAGCACGCCCGATCGTCTTTAGGAGATCATCAGGTACCACGAAGACCAAGGAGCCTTTATCGCCAATCCCCATACCTATGTGTTAAAAGATGGCGGTTGGAAGGCGATCGATCCCTATGGGTTGCTCAATCCCGGCAAGATGAAGACATGGGATCAGCGAGTAAAAGCATAAACTCGAAAAGACATAAACTATTCACTGTGGGAGCGCGTAGCTCCCACAGTGAGTTCAGGGAGCCTGCTTAAACCGTCAAGCTCAGCGTGTAGTTGGTGGATCGCCTCGTGGTTTGCGGTCTAACTCTCACAAAGTAAGTGCCAGCCTGCAAGTCTTCGGTGATGTTAGAAAGGAAGGTGGTACTAGAATTAGTATCAGATTCCACGACCTCATTGTTGTCAATCAAACCATTGCCGTTTGTGTCCCGAATCAAATCAATCCGTGTATTGGTAGAAGTAGCCGTCACTCTGGCCTGGAGAGTCGCAGCGTTATTCAACGTGAATTTGTAGAAATCATCTGAATCGATGATGCCAACATGCTCTTTAGCAGAAAAAGTGCCGGAAAGCACGCCGATATCCCGCGCAGTAGGCAGCGTATTGCCTGGATCAGGCGAGACATTGCCCCCAAAGGGAGTCGCGACTAAATTTAGTTCATATAGACTAGAGTTACTGGTGTTCGAAGTTTCTACCTTGATAAAGTAAGCCCCAGATGGTACGTCTTGCGTGATGCTAGACAAGAAAGTAGAGCTGGTATTAGAGTCAGAAGCTAACGCCTCATCATTGTCGATTAGCCCATTACTGTTAATATCGCGGATTAGCTGAATGCGCGTGTTTGAAGAAGAGCCTTTCACATTGATCTGAAGGTTTGCAATGTCAGTGAGGGTAAATTTGTAGGTATCGTTTGCATCCAGTTGGCCGACATAATCTTTGGTCAGCAAGGTGCCCGAAAATACTCCCAGATCGCGCGCAGTAGGCAGCGTATTGCCTGGATCAGGCGAGACATTGCCCCCAAAGGGAGTCGCGACTAAGTTGAGCTGATAGACGGTAGAGGCGCTAGTGTTTGAAGGTTCTACCCTGATGAAATAAGCACCCGATGGCAAGTCTTGCGTGGCGCTAGACAGGAACGTAGAGCTGAAATTAGTGCCTGAGGCTAAAATCTCATCGTTATCGACGAGTCCATTGCCATTACCATCCCGAATTAACTGAACACGCGTGTTTGCAGAGGAGCTTGTGACTCTGGCTTGCAGGTTGGCAACATCATTTAAGGTAAACTTGTAAAAATCTACCGGATCAGTGGTGCCGACAAAATCTTGATTCGTATAGGTACCTGAAAGGACACCAATATCAACGGCTGAACTCAGTCCTTCTACCGGAGGAACCGGAGGCGTCGCCGGAGTTGCTAAAGCAGCTAGATTGTAGTTTATGTTGCCCTTGAGGCTTTGAACTGAGATATAGTAACTGCCTGCGGCTAGGCTGGCTGCAATTGTTTTGGGCTTGGCTCCGCTCTTAAAGTTTTCTAGAACAGCACCGCTGCTATTGCGTAAGGTGACTCTAGCGCTGGCTCTGCCCGTTACTCGTCCTAGCGTTAATCCAAATTCGCTTGCTCCAGACAAAGTAAATTTGGCGAAGTCAATTTTATCTCTTGAACCGATAAACCCGCCTATACGCTTGCTTCCACTTAGGGTTCCAACATTGCGAGCGTTTCTCAGAGTATTGTCTTTGTTGCTAATTGACATAACTTTTTGCAGTAAGTTTACAGGCACGGAAAATCAGAGGTAGCCCTCAACAGGGAATAATTTTTCTGTACAATCAAACATCATTCCCTGTTGAGGTCTATGGCACTACGTCATTAGGTTAGGACAAGTTATTTTTTGAAAGCCGCGCTACGCGGGACTTTCAAAAAAAACTCATTTATTGTTGAGTTGGAGAGTGACATCTGATTCAGGGATGGATTGAGCGATCGCAGGAATATTGGTGCTGCCGAGGATTGTGGCGGTCAGACTTCCACAGAGGAATCTCAGCAAAAATTTGGAACTGTTGAATCTAGAGAGATTGAAAGAAAACATGTGGAATCACCATAGGGTTTGTTGAGGGGAACATCGCTCAACTTGAACTAAATTTAATAACAAAGACTCCGATCTGAATTCCGGTTACAGAATCTGATATGGGGCGAAATGGATCTATTCTACCTAACAATGAAAGTCGGCATAGTAAGTATTTGACTAGCACCCAGTTCACCTAAAGTCTAATTTGAGTATGTCCATGTCATTACTTCTAGGATTAAGATGCCCCAGACTTATGCAGCCTGTTACCAATATTCTGCCGCCAAAGGCAAAATCCGTATAGCTCGCGGCTAACGCTACAACATTCGACCCTGCTCGATCTGACTCTGGCATTAACTCAAATCGATCGAGAAAAGTAAATCATCATTTAGGCTTCAGTAAGGCGGATAGCGATTTTGCCGCTGACTTGACGCTGTTCGAGTCGATGAAGGGCAATCGGAACTTCGCTTAGATTGTAGTAGCGATCGATAACTGGAACTAGAGTTTCTGATTCAATCATGGATTTTAAAACCATCAGTTCAGTTTGACTTGGGGTTGAAACCAATGGCAATATCTCGCGATCTGTGAATTTAGAAATCAATGATCCAAAAATCAGGACTTGAAAAATTCGGGCGGTTGATCCACCGACTAAAACATAGGTGCCTTTGGGTTTCAATATCGGTAAATAATCAAATACTGAGCGGTATGCAGCTGCATCAAGGATTAGATCATATTGCTGTCCAGTTTGGGTGATGTCTACTTGGGTGTAATCGAGAATATGGTCTGCACCAATCGATCGCACCATTTCAGTATTCCGAGAACTACAGACGGCGGTCACGATCGCGCCATGTGCTTTGGCAATTTGAACGGCAAATGAACCGACTCCGCCTGCTGCGCCATTGATTAAAACTTGCTGTCCTGATTGAATTTTTCCGACATCTCGTAACCCTTTCAAGGCGGCAAGTGCAGAGACTGGGACTGTTGCGGCTTCTGCAAATGTCAGGTTATTGGGTTTTAAGACTAATGCTGATTCTGGGACACAAACATATTCTGCAAATCCGCCAAAACCACTTTCTGACAAATCCCCAAAGACGCGATCGCCTGGTTTAAATTGTGTGACCTCTGAACCGATCGCCTCTACAATTCCAGCCATATCTGTACCGAGAATTTGAGTTTTCGGTTTGAAGAATCCAAACATTAAACGAACTAACCAAGGAGTCCCGCGCATCAAGTGCCAATCTCCGGCATGAACTGAGGTGGCATGAATCCGAACAAGTACTTTGGCATTGCTGACGATGGGTTGATCGACTTCTTTTAAACTTAAGACTTCAGGTGAGCCATATTCGGTCTGAACGATCGCTTTCATAGAGCCTCTCTTTTTAACCTATAGATTTAACTTAGGGATTTAACGAGCAGTTGCGACTTACACTGTAAGTGTAGCTTACGCCGTAAGTTTGTCAAGGTCGAAATGGGGTAGCATCCTTTAAAATTGCTTTAGCGTTGTAGGGATAAAGCGTCGGTGAGATGAGGAACATGAACGGTGTGACAATAGATTTGCAGGGTCCGTTGAGTCGAGAGCGGATTTTGCGGATGGCTCTGTCTCTGGCGGATGCAGGGGATATTGAAGCCATTTCTATGCGGAAGATTGCGCTGGCACTGGGGGTTCAGGCGATGTTGCTGTATAACCATGTGGCGAATAAGAATGATATTTTGGATGGGATTGTGGATCTGGTGATTGATGAGATTGAGGTGCCGAGTCTGACTTCTGATTGGAAGGATGCGATGCGGAGCCGAGCGATTTCGGCTCATGAGGTGCTGTTGCGACATCCTTGGGCAGCGATCGTGATTATGTCGCGGGTAAATGTTAGACCTGCGAATTTACGGTATGTGGATGCGACGCTCGGCTGTTTGGTGCATGCGGGGTTTTCGTGAGTGAATGCCGATCGGATCTGGAATGCGATCGATAGTCATATTTATGGGTTTACACTTTAAGAACTCAAATTTCCGTTTAAGCAAGAAGAATATTTAGATGCGGCTAAAGGGGGGGTGCCTTCAATTCCTGCTGAAAAATATCCTTATATGAACGCGATGACCCATCAGATTATTGAGGGAGAATATGATGGAATTTGTTATTTTGAGTTTGGGTTGGAAATGCTTTTGGAGGGTCTCGATCGGTTGCGGGAAAGCCAATCAGGATAGATCTAGTGCTGCCGAAATAATTGGGCGCGAGGGGGTAGATTCCTTTAATTTCAAACCGCCTATTGTTGTCAATGCGATCAACCGCTTCCCGGTTATAAAGTTTCAAGTCTGTCTAACGTTCCGGCTGAGCGGCTGTAAGTAGCTTTTGTATCTCCACCGAGATCCCCCTCCACTCCGCTCCAGCCGGGTTGTTAGGTAGCGGTGCAAGAGACCTCCTCTGACTAACTAAATAGTAGCGTCAAAGTTATAGGTGCGAATGACGCTTGCGTGTTTGCCAAAGCCATTATCATTAGTAGCAGGGTAACAGGAATGGCTATCACTCCCATTATTATGAGTACTTTTTCTTTCAGCCTCCACCTGGACTTACTTGCTCTTGAATTTATCAGTTTTCGCCATAAGCGTGCGGTGAAACTAGCGAATACCACAAGCAAGATGCTACAGAAGATTGCCTTTGGTCTCTGCCACGAGAGGCGATCGCGCACCTTGTTCTCCAACGCAGGCGGCATATGGGCACTGCCTGACTGCACCCAAGTATTTACTGCTTGGTAAAACGCTGCCTTTTGCATACCCACTTGCGGTGTGCCGAGATCCTGAATGACTTGAGCAAAGCCCTCTTGAGGGTTTAATACAGTGCCTAGATTTACCACCACAATCAAAAGCATAAATAGGGTGACGATAGTGCTTGCCAGC
>CASBQM010000702.1 GCA_949127645.1 Synechococcales cyanobacterium PMM_0036 | reverse complement strand
CACCTGGCGGCAGAAACTCTACAAGAGAATGCTGTACTGATCGATCGTCCTAACCGTAAACAATGAACACGGCAAAACAAAACTTTGACCAGCTACAAGCAAAACCGAAAGGCAGTTATCCTTTATTCACCTTCTCTCGGAGTCTCGGATTCTGTGTCCATTTGTCGATGCGCCACCTTGGTGGCACTCTCGGAGACAAAGTCGTCCAAATCCGCAAATGTTCTGACGACTTTTCGGGACATACGCTTTTTAGGAACCGTTTCGTTCCTTCCGCGCTCGCCTTGTTGTCCGCTTGAAAAATCCGCGACTGACAACGTTGGCGACTCAGCAGTGACTCCGCGGGAACGTCGTCGCTTTGTCGAGGCCGGCCGAATCTTTTTCAATTCTGCGCACATTTCCAGCATTTGGGGCATCTCTTCGCACCAGGCCCTGAAACTGACAGGCCCCAGCGAAAGGCTTGCCTTTAGACAATTATGAGCATTTTCACCCAGCTCGACTCCTGCTTTTGCCGCTGACGTGACTTTGGCAGCTCTGCTCCGACCCGAGACCTTGAACAGCTCATAGGTCTCCTGCAGCACTCTCGCATCAATCATTCGCCAGACCAAAAGGTTCAGACTTGCCGGAGTAAGCAGACTGCTGGACGACTGTTCGAGCATGCGGCATTCAACTGCGGTCCGTCGTTTACCACTCCCAATATCCGTACGTCCCGTCAACATGTCCACAAGCAGGGTCCGGGTCCATTTGCCATCGGCTCGTCCAGACATCCCATGCGAACTCTACACAACAATAGGAAAGGATGTGCTGCCGTTTCCAAAAGAGTCAACAGTCAAAGTCCTCTCCCGAAAGTAAGGTTGGGCACACAAACCAATAGGGCGACGATGAGATCCGCTTCCTTCCACACGTTCACCGTACGAGGACTTTGCTGCTGCGCCAACATGTGGCACCGCGAACAGAAATAGTCCTGGTCAGCCGGCGCAGCACAATCAACCAGCGAACCTCCAGAAGAACAGTCCACCTTATCCGGCCCAAGCCGACTGTCGCGGCAGGCCAGTGCATCAGTCTCACCCATGGCCCGCAGCAGTCCGGCTGCCAGACAAGTGCGGCAATCCTCACGCACATAATTTTCCATTTCCCTAATATCAGCCATTCCACCGAGCAACTCAGCAGCTTTAATTTTTCCCGACTGTTTCTCCAGCAGAATCTGCTGACGTGCTTTGCTAAAATCGTGACCACTCCAATACACAACGCATTTCGACAACTGACCGTCGCGCCCGGCTCGACCAATCTCTTGGAAGTACATGATCATCGAGGAAGGAGCACGGACGTGTATCACGAAACGCACGTTCGCCTTGTTGATTCCCATTCCTGGCAATAAGACAAGACATACGGCGCAACAATCTAGCCACAACATGTAACGCCGTCACTGACGGCGCCAATTGCTCACTGACATGTGATAACACAGTAAGCTGATTAATTTTAACTCTGCTAAACCTAAGGTTATGGAACAAAACATTTCAAAAATTTGAAATATTTGAACTTCTTGCTATACAGTTTTGCAGAAACAGACAAACTAATCGCAAACACAAATTCGCACGTTTCAGCAGAAAGAGTGTTATTCTCTCGCCTGGCATAGCACATTCGGCCGGACTTGTAATGCTCAAACGTTTGTCGCAGTTTTTGACCTTGCCGTTAATCGAAAACGCGGTTTGACCGTGTTGAAACCCTGCTGCCCCTTGCCACGTTCGACGCGAACAATAACATGAAACGGTTCTACAAAATCTGAGCGACCGACTAATTCTGACACTTTCCAATCATTAGTGATTTTAAGTTAAGCAAAACAGTGTATTAATGGAAGGTCTGTTCTGTTCCGTTCTTATCTGGGATTTTCGTACCAAATGCCACTGTCGCCACCATTATAGTGGCCTCCCCTGCCATCCAGCCGTCCACTGCTGCTTGTCGGTGTGCGGGGTCTTGCCCGGCATGGTAATAGACGGCCCCGTGTCCACACTTCACCAGCAGTTCACAGTAAGTCTGGCAGTCTCTCCGCGTCCTGCAGTAAACCACTCCGCATCTGCCGTTGAAGAAATCGGACGACAGCTGACTGACAAGGAGACTGCGGAAACCGGTGGCTGGCCTTTCTATGCAAACGATGGAGAGATTCGAGCGCTGAAGCGACACGGCAACGCGGACGGGATCACGCATGCCCAGATGAGACACGACGGTATTTCGCAGTTTTGGCGGTAACGTCGCCGACAATGCAGTGACGGGAATTCGATCATTGTAGCCGCTCAGTTCGCGCTGTAGCCGACCCAGCCGTCCATAATCTTTTCGGAACGATGACCAAATGATGACCTGCAAAGTAAATGTTCACCTGTGAAAGTGATTCACGAAACAACACTAAATGGAAGATTCGATCGGAGCTTTCATATCTCACACAGTGCGCTTCGTCCACCACGATTCTGGCCAGCATCAAGTTCTTGGCCAGGTCATGCAGAACTTGCTGGCCCCCTTTGGACAAGGCAGTCTCTGGGGCCATGTAAAGCAGTTTCGTCTGCGGTCCACCATCCTTCGCCGTCCGGCCAAGGTCGTCCATCAGAGCCGCTTTTGTTTTCTTGTTGAGCTTG
>CASBQM010000701.1 GCA_949127645.1 Synechococcales cyanobacterium PMM_0036 | reverse complement strand
ATTGTAGCCTCAATATTTTTTTCCTTTCTAGAGTCCCTTAAAATCTAAGTACTGGATTTGCCAGGTTACGTACTTCCCCTGATGTTAAAACTTAACCCCCGCCTGATAATGGTTTCATCCTATAAAGGTATCGAGTAGGATTTTAGATTGATAAACTATCCTAACATAAGAGGGGGATTCGACCATGACAACCGAAACTAAAGTTTTTGACTGTTTGTGATAAATTAAATAGTGACCACCTGGGGAAAAAACGATGGTCGAAAAGTTGACCAAATGAGGATTTTCTCTGCTATCGTAGGGTTAGATTTCTAAACCAGACGCTAGTAGAGAGGTGGAGAATGATACAAGTGGAACAACGCGAAACCCTACGCCAGATGTATTACCACGAACAGACCCCTATTCGAGAAATAGCTCGGAAAGCCAAAGTCTCACGCCAGAGTGTTCGGAAAGCCATAAGTGAGGACGACCCACCGGTCTACACTTTAAGCAAACCCCGTGCTAAACCCCGCCTTGATCCCTTTAAGGAGCGGATTGAGCAGATGCTGGGTGAGAACAAAACTCTCCCGCGCAAGCAACGCTACACCGCTCATCGGATTTTTCAACTGCTTCAAAAGGAAGGCTACGGAGGTAGTGAATCGAATGTGCGGGCCTACGTTGGTCATTTGAAGCAGAGCTACCAGCGGCCCAAAACTTTCCTTCCACTGGAATTTGAACCAGGGCAGGATGGTCAGGTAGATTGGGGTGAGGCCGAGGCCTGGATTGGTGGAATAAAGCAGACCGTCCAGATCTTTGTAATGCGCCTCAATTACTCCCGGCGGGCTTTCATTCGGGCTTACCCAGCCCAGAAACAAGAAGCTTTCTTTGAAGGCCATGTGTTGGCTTTCCAACATTTTGGGGGAGTGCCGCAGCGTTTAGCCTATGACAACCTGGCGGCAGCCGTTAAAATTCTGGTAGAAGGGCGGGTGCGGGAAGAGCAACGGTCTTTTGTGGCTTTCCGCTCACACTACCTATTCCAGAGCCATTTTTGCACTCCGGGACAGGGACACGAAAAGGGTGGAGTAGAGCACGCGGTGGGTTTCACCCGGCGCAATTTTATGGTACCTATTCCTAAGGCTGGTTCTTTTGAGGAACTGAATGCTTATCTTTTGGCCGAGTGTCTTAGCGATGATGGGCGGGTGGTGGCTGGGCAATCGGCCAGTATTGGGCAGCTCTGGCAAATGGAAAAACCCCAGCTTAGACCGTTACCATTGCGCCAGTTTGAATGCTGTGTTACTCGGCAGGCGCGGCTCACTCCCTACAGCCAACTTAGCTACGAAACAAATCGTTACAGTGTACCGGTGGAAGAGGCCAGGGCTAACCTAATCATTAAGGCTTATCCATTTCGAGTAGACATTTTGCGTGAGGCTGATAGCAGTGGGCTGATTAAAGCGCAAGTAATAGCCAGTCATCCGCGCTGTTACGGTCGAGAGCAAGATGTTTTCAATCCACTGCATTACTTGAAACTATTAGAGCAACGGCCCGGAGCTTTTGAATATGCTAAACCGCTCAAACGCTGGCGGGAGGATTGGCCGCCGGTCTATCATCGAATGTTAGAACGTCTCAAAACCAAATGGCCTGAAGGACGTGGGATCAAGGAATTCATTGCGATTCTCAAACTCCATCAAACTCACCCCGCCGCGCTGGTGGAGGAGGCCATTACCCAGGCCTTAGCATGGGGCTGTGTCCACTTCGATGGGGTAAACCATTGCCTGTATCAAAAAAGCCAGCCAGTTCAAATGACCCTACCGCTGCTCGATCTTAGTGGGCGACCCGAATTAGCCCTGGTGGGTAGCCAACCGTTAGATTTAGGTGGCTATGATCAACTCCTTAAAGAAAAGCGAGGTTAAGAATTTATGACCCAGCAGCTTCTATTAGATAGTTATCTCAAGCAACTCCGCTTACCCTGTTTCGCGGAGAAGTACGGCAGCCTGGCGCAGGAAGCAGCCCGTAACAACTTGCCTTATGAGCGTTACCTGTTAGGACTGGCGCAAGAAGAAGTGGGGCAGCGGGAGCGTAACACCATTGAACGCTGTATTCGACAAGCCCGCTTTCCGGTAGTCAAAGAATTAGCCGAGTTCGATTTCTCGGTAGTCAGTAGTTTATCTAAAAACCGGGTTTTAGAATTAGCCCAAGGTGGCTACCTGGTGGGAGCCGAACCCATTCTAATGGTGGGCAATCCGGGATTGGGAAAAAGTCATTTGGCGACTGGCCTGGCTCTAGCCGCTTGCCGACAAGGAAAGCGGGTACGGTTCTACAATGCGGCGGGGTTGGTAAGCGCGCTTACGGCGGCCCAGCAAGATTACCGGCTTAGTCAATTTATGAATGCGGCTCTTAAACAGCAGCTGATCGTGCTGGACGAATTAGGCTTCATCCCCTTTGTGGGCGGCGGCGCACAGTTGCTCTTTCAATTTATATCCAGTCTTTATGAGCGGGTAGCGGTAATTGTGACTACCAACTTACGCTTCGCCGAATGGAGCAGCGTGCTGGGTGGGGACGAACGTCTAGCCGCCGCCCTACTCGACCGTCTCACCCACCGCGCCCATATTCTGGAATTTGTCGGAACCTCCTTTAGATTTCGCGAGCAGTTAGGGCGGGGGCAAGAAAATGAGCGTAATCCCACAGCTGCAAGTGGCAATGAGAGTGACAGTGCCAGGGAGCTTGCCGCTGACCCCCAGAGTTCAACTGAGGCTGAAAATGAAAAAGAATAGCCGGGATGACCAAATTGACCAGGGAAATTACGCCAGGCGGCGGCCTGACGTGCGACGGTCTCACGCTCAAACAAGTTGAGACGTTCGCCCGTCGTTACAAAATTTCTAAATTTAACAGTTCGCCCTCACCAAAACCGAGTAACCTAACTGACCCTGATCCGAATACCTGAAAACTGGAGCATTAAGTCCGCTAACGACACCCCAAAATGGTCAACTTTTCGATTGTCAAAATGCCAGTGGTCAATTTTTCACTATCAAAAACCGGGCGAGTAATTTCAAAATAAAAATTGGTTAAAGCTGGTCAACAATTAGATCGTCAAAAGGTCAACATTTTGTTAGTCAGCTCTTTAGCACCCAGACTCAAATGGTCATTATTTGGTTCATCGAAAGGTCAATTTTTCCCTTGACAAATACACGAAAAAGCGGTGAAATTTCCACATTGCTAAAAGATCGTAGGCAAACTGAAATGGACAATAGTGCCCTGACCTGGTT
>CASBQM010000700.1 GCA_949127645.1 Synechococcales cyanobacterium PMM_0036 | reverse complement strand
GAGTCATGTTGCTTAGAGTCATGTTGCGCTGAATCATATGTTGCGCGACGCAAAAAGTGACGTTAGCAATACCGATTAGGTTCACATCCAAAGTCTGTCGCCAAATGGTTTGCCAATCTACATAGTTTGCGGTATCTAATGGGTTCTCCTGATAGATTCCAGCGCTATTCACCAGGATATCAATGTGTCCTAAATGGGCGATCGCCTCGTTCACCATTTTTTCTACGGCATCGGCATCCGCGATATCCGCTTGAATGATGCAGTGGTCTATACCCACGAGCATTCCTTGAGTCTGCTCAGCCGCTTCCTGATTATGTCCGTAGTGAATTCCCACCCTTGCTCCCGCTTGAGCAAAAGCAATGGCGATCGCCCTACCGATCCCCCGCGATCCGCCTATCACCAAAACTGTTTTATTTTCAAAAGATAAGTGAGTCACATTACTTTCTCAAATCTCTATTTACTTCCTGAAGACCGGGTAAACTAGCGGACTTTAGCGGATTAAAGCCATAATCTGGAAGAGGATGATAGTCGTTCGCATTAAGGCGCTTAATTCGATCGCCCAACACGTCATGAAACTGTTCTAGATACACACAAAACCACTGGTAATATTCAATCCACTGATCTCGATCAGCAAGATCAACATCTGTCAAAGTACAATAAATCATACAGCTTTTGTCGTCACCTTCCGCATCCCATTTCAAGGGGATACCAATCTCAGATTCGATCGCCTCTCGTTCTTCTTCCAACAAATAGAAGTGAGGTTTTGCGTCTTCGCCAGAGAGCAGAAGCCCCACGGCCATTTGCTCTAGCTCATTCAGATCTGCTTCATCTCGATTCTCTTCATCTCGATCAGATTCATTCAGACAGGTATACAGCCGAAACCCGGCTCGCCCAATGGCAAAGCTGAGGCTATTTTCAGTCGAAGGGTGACTCGGTTTGACAATGCTACCTCGTCGCTCTAGCTGATGACATAGCCCCTGCCAAAAATCTAAATTCTGCTGCTGTGCCTCTGTCAGAATCTCTAGAACAAGTTCTGGCTCTAGTAAAGGCTCTGGCTCTAGTAGAACGTCGGGTGAGGCGATCGCTTCCCCCCATTCCTCAGGCTGAACCACCAGATTGAACTTAGGAGCTACCGATTCGCCAATGCGCCATAACTCGATTTCTACTCGAAAAAAGTGAATCTCTGGAGCAATCTGATTCAACCAGTTGAGCGCTGTCTGATGCTCTGCGGTAAAGCTGCTGGCAATCCAGATCAGTGTAGCTGCCTGAAGCGTGCCTACTTGAAGACGTGCCATCACCGTCAAAAGCCGCCCTAGATGATAATGATCGGTTGGCTCTAGCTGATTCTCGATCAAAACAAGGCGATCGTTATTGTCTTGGCAAATAATATCTGCGTTTTGACAAATAATATCCGCCTGAAGCGAGTCAGTAAGCTCCTGAGACACCGTTAGCTCCATGCCAATCGCCTCGCCCAACAGATTTATAATGTCCGCTTGCGCTAGCCAAGGCGTAAATTCGGCATCCGCCTCACACCAGTAGGCACGCAAATCAACTTTTTCCAGTCGTCCTAAAGTTAGCTTTTGCGAAGGCTCAGATGGCATGGGTTCAGCACGAATGATTTCTCTCTCCATCCTACGCTGTCAGAACGACAACCCTCCGAGCCGCGATCGCAATATCGGGCGTAAAATAGTAAGCAATGCACTTGCTAGATGCCATGACTCCAGAGCTTTTAGCCGAATTCCTCGTCATTCCTGACATTAGCCACATCGTCATCGAGGACGACACACCCGTGGATAACTTTCAGTCGGAAAAACAGCAGCGCCTCCTCGTAGAGCCACTTTACAGTTCTCAATCTATAGCCCTTCCCTTCGTTGCAGCCGCAAACGTAGGGCTATTCTATGGACTCAAGCTCGAACCGATCGTCCCTGACGTATTTCTGAGCCTGGGCGTACAGATGCCCGAAGACTGGAGCCAAAAGCAAAATCGCTCCTACTTCATCTGGGAATTCGGCAAAGTGCCCGATGTGGCGATCGAGATTGTCTCTAATCGGGAAGGCAAAGAGCTTAGCAAAAAGCAGCAGATTTACGCTCAGATTGGTGTTCCTTACTACGTTGTGTTTGATCCGCTGAAGCAGCTTCAGAAACCAGACGAGATGAATGGTGAACTTCTCAAGGTATGGGCACTTAACGCCAGACGATATATGAAACTGCCCGCGCCCTTCTGGCTAGAAGAAGCAGGTGTGGGGCTAACGCTCTGGGAAGGCGAGTTTGAGGAGCAAGCAGGAACCTGGCTGCGCTGGTGCGACCAGACCGGCAAAGTTGTTCCCACAGGCAAAGAACGGGCGATCGAAGCTGAAGCAAAAGCCCAAGAAGCTCAGGCAAAAGCCCAAGAAGCTCAGGCAAAAGCCCAAGAAGCTCAGGCAAAAGCCCAGCGCCTAGCTGAACGGCTCCGGGCAATGGGCGTTGACCCCGATCAAGATTAGCGGCGAATTCACCAGGTCGGCTTGCGCCATTCAAATGGCTATCACCATGAAAACCATCCCTTTAACTTCTGGACAATCCATTCCGGTACTGGGTCTAGGAACCTGGCGGATGGGAGAAAATTCCAGTCACCGTCAAGCTGAAATTAGAGCTTTACAACATGGGCTAAATCTAGGAATTTCTCTGATTGATACCGCCGAAATGTATGGCGAGGGCGGTGCCGAAGAGGTCGTTGCTGAAGCGATCGCCCCTCATCGCTCAAATGCTTTTCTAGTCAGCAAAGTCTATCCCCACAACGCCTCTTATAAAAAAGCGATCGCTGCCTGTGAGCGCAGTTTACGACGGCTAAAAACGGACTATCTTGATCTGTATTTGCTGCACTGGCGAGGCTCTATCCCGTTAACGGAGACCCTGGAAGCCTTTCAAACATTGCAACAGTCTGGCAAAATCCGCAGCTACGGGGTGAGCAATTTTGACAGCCGGGATATGGCAGAAGTGAGCGAACTCAAGGACGGAAAAGCGATCGTCACCAATCAGGTGCTTTACAATCTTACGCGGCGCGGTATTGAGTGGGATCTGCTGCCCTGGTGTCGGCAGCGCAGTATGCCAATCATGGCGTATTCTCCCATTGAGCAAGGTCGTCTGCTGCAAAATCGGACGCTTCAGAAGATTGCCCAGCAGCAGAACGTGACTTCGGCACAGGTGGCGATCGCTTGGCTACTCCATCAAGAAGGCGTAATTGTTATTCCTAAATCAAGCCGAATTGAACATATTGACCAGAACCGAGCCGCACTGGATTTGCGGCTGAGTTCAGAAGAACTGACTGCGCTAGACACAGCATTTCCATCACCTACTCAAGCTATGCCCTTGGAAATGCTCTAAATCATTCTATGGAAATTTTTGTGTCGTAATCTATTTCCGGAATTAGCTTACAAATATTTATTTTTGGTTGCGATACTCAATTGCAATTCTAGCTTTGTATAGTTAAAAACATTTAGGTTGCCTAAGTTGAAGTGAGTCGTTTAGGCATCTTTGAATATTACTTGAATAAGAGTAGCGATCGCGCAACTCTTTACACTACAGGGCATCTAAAGAGAGCATTTAAAAATTACCCATCCGGGTACTGGACTCTACTAGTCTTGTTTGGCACGATAAATGTATTAAGCAAGAGTGGATTTCAAAATAATAGAAATCCTCAACTAATCTGATGCTTTCAACTTATTAAAATTCATCCTAATCTCAGCCTCAAATCAATTAATTTGCTCATCCCCATGCTCATCCCCATAGTTCAATAGCCTGGAAAAATCATCATGACGGACAATATTAATCCTATTCAGCTACAGTCTGCCGTTTCTGCCGCCGGAGCGCAGTGGCAAGCCAGCGAAACCAGTATTTCCCAGCTTTCTACCCTCGAAAAAAGAATGCGCTTAGGCTATGTTCCTTCAGCCGGAGAGCAGACGCTAGAGCAGCGTGAACAGTCGGCGCGAATGAACTTTGCCGTGATGCAATCGGCGATCGATAAAGGACAGACCTTCAGCTATCCTTCCTACTACAACCTGCGTGATGGCGGCTATGTCACACCCATCAAAGATCAGTCGAGCTGTGGCTCTTGCGTGGCTTTTGGAGCCGTTGCCACCGTAGAAGCCACTTGTCAACTGCAAAAGAACAAGCCCAACTCAGGCATTGATCTCTCAGAAGCTCAGCTTTTCTATTGCTATGCCAGTCTGGACGGCTATGGCTGCGGCACAGGCTGGTGGGTGTCTCCTGCTTTAGAGGCTTTCGTCACGGGCATTAGCGATGAAGCTTGCTTCCCTACACACCCGGAGATCAGGCTTGTGCCGTTTGCTCCGACTGGCAGAGCCAAGCCATCAAAATCAGGAGCTACCACGAAATCACTGACCTCTCTGAAATGAAAGAGTGGCTGTCTACTAAAGGCGCACTCGTGGCGTGTTTCACGGTCTACAGCGACTTTTACTACTACAGCAACGGGATCTATCGCTATGTCTCAGGCGACTATGAAGGCGGTCACTGTATCTCGATCGTCGGCTACGATGACGTGGCAAGCTGCTGGATTTGCAAGAATAGTTGGGGCGAAGGCTGGGGCGAAAGCGGCTTCTTCCGCATTGGCTATGGCGAATGTGGGATCGATGCCACCATGTGGGCGGTTGATAGCCTAGTGG
>CASBQM010000699.1 GCA_949127645.1 Synechococcales cyanobacterium PMM_0036 | reverse complement strand
CGATTGCTTCCATCACCTTTTGCCGGAAATCATCGCTGTAAGGTTGAGCCATTGGACTAGGGTGGGCGCTATGGGAATTCTTATAGTCTATGTCCTAACTTGACCGGCTACAGCTATATAAGACTTCGCTCCTGGCGGGTAAGGATGCTCGTAATACCAAACCTCAGTTGTGGGTTTGCCCTTGGTAAAAAACAGGATATTGGTGCGAATGCTGGTGTAGGGGCTAAACACACCGTTCGGCAACCGGACGATCGTATGCAAATTACAGTCGCGCAGCAGCTTCTCTTTAATCCGGGTCTTGATGCCCTCTCCAAACAACGTGCCGTCTGGAAGGACGATCGCCGCCCTGCCGCCCGGTTTCAACAACTCCATTACCAACACCAAAAACAAGTCGGGGATTCACCATATCCACCGCAAACTGAGTTAGCGCCCGAGGCGTATAAAACTCTCCCGCATTTCCCGCACTCTGGAGGTCTTTGAGAATCTGTTCATAAAGATCGCCAAACAGATGGCGGGTCTTCGACTGGTTAAAGTCAATGCTCTCGTTAATCTTGTCTACTACCTGCCGCAGCAGCGTACCCGACTTCATGTAGTTGTAGGCATCCTCAAACACGCTGCGGAGCAACAGCGCTCGCTGCTGAGCTACCCCTTCTAAATCCTTGCCGTCGAGCGCCTTGAGCTGAGGAAACAGCCTCCCATCAATCAACTCCAGCAGATCTGCTCCAGTCGGTGCATTCTTGCCCAACTTGGTGCTGTCTGCCCACTCGTCCCAACGCAGATCAGCCGGAATCGGCGAATCATAGTCATCTGTGTTGATCTCTAACTCTGTATCCTGGTCACTGAAGATCTTATAGAACAGCATCCAGCCCAACTGCCCAATTCGCTGGGCATCTCCATCGACCCCCACATCCTTCCGCATGATGTCTTGAATCGATTTGATAGTGGCACTCAATGACATATTCAATTTCCTTAGCCCAATTGATCCGGATCAACACCCAATTCTCGCAGCTTTGCTGCCAAAGCTTGCGATCGCTGGCGTTCTTGCTCGACCTGTTCAGCACTCCACAGCAACAGATTGCCCGACGCATCCCACCAGCGCAGCCAGTCAATCGTATGTCCTAAGCGCTCTCCCTGCCAAATTCCCAGCCACAGCTCTAGCTCTGGAATGCGTACCCGTCCTTTAGGGTCAGCAGATTGCACGACATAGCGCCCTGCTTGCAAACATCGCACCTCCAACTCAGGCTCATAAGGGTCGTAAGTCACATAGGTCGGAACTTGCAGAATTTGCTCGTAGAAATGCAGCTTGCCATAGGGGGGAGTCGATCGCACTGACAGTTCGCCCCCTTCTTCTTCTGACAAAAACTCCATAACGATCGCCACCCGATCGCCTTGCAGGTAAGGGGTATAGCTCCGGCGAATCACCCCCTCAGCGACCGGATTCACGCGGGGAACATAGAGCCAATCGGGTGCTTTAACGACGACCTTTTTGTTAACGGTAGCAACTAATCCAAAATTAGAGACAATCAGCATCTCCGGCTGAATCCGCTGGTTTGCGCCCAGAGCATCAGTAAGGGCAGCGGCAAGGAGCGGTTGTTGAAGATTTTCTACTGGATCGTCAGGCAGTTTATAGTCGCCAGGTAAGGCTTCCCAAGTCAGGCTTGGCGTTGACTGAGCAGATGGATGTTGTGGAACTTGTAAAACCATCGGATCGCCTCTTAATCAGCACCTATTTGGCTGTCTTAAGTATACTGAGGTCTTGCATGGGCGAAGCCTCAATAGGCTTCAGGCTCCCTGGTCTTCATATAACTGGTCTTCATACAACAGTTGCTCTAACTCCTGAATTGCTGCTTGATACTGCTTCTTCCCACCAAAGCTTTGAACTAACTCCACAGGCGTGCCCAATTGGCTAAACGGGTCAAGCTGCAAAACCGTAGAATTCTCAATCGATACAACCCCTTGATCTGCATACTTCTCTAGTAGGGCAACCAAGACCGCCCGCGCCGTTTCACCATACTTGGCAAATACATCCCGCTTCCGCACTTTCTCAACCCGCTCTTTGCGGGTCAGCGGCGGGCGATCGAACGCCACATGGCAAATCAAGTCGAAGAGGTCATAATCTTTGCCAACCATATCTTCTAGCGCTTCTAGAATCACGCCATGCGCTTGCAGTTCTTCTAGAATGACCTGCTTGCGATCGGCTGTATTCCACTGGTTGAGGAAGCGATCGAGTGACTGATATGTTTCATTGACGTTGCGGCGAGTATAGTCCTTCAGTGATTCGGTCGTCAGCTTACCCTCTTTGTCGTAGTAGCTCACCCGCTCTTTTGTCACCACAAATTCTTGACGGCTCACCTGATATTTAAAACGCTCTTCCGTGCCGCCGCCACCATTAGTTCCTTGAGTTTCTTCAAGCTTCGGATCAGAAGGCTTTTTCCCTATGCCAAAATCATCATCCTGGATCGGCGGTCCGTCCCAATCGGGGTCGTCAAAACGCTGAGTTGCGCCGCGAAAATCAATAATCGTGAAAAAGTTCTTGCCGTAATCAGGGCGCAGACGGGTGCCCCGACCAATAATCTGCTTAAACTCTGTCATCGACAGAGATGCGCTGATCTAACACAATCACCTGGCAAGTCTGGGCATCTACTCCCGTCGTCATTAGTTTAGAAGTCGTGGCAATGACCGGATACGGCTCTTTCGGATTGATGAAATTATCAAGCTGCGCCTTGCCCTCTTTCTCATCTCCTGTAATTCGCATCACATAACGGTGATCTTTAAGCACCAGCTCTCGATTCAGATCAACCTGAGCTAACGCCGATCGCATCCGTTCCGCATGGTCGATATCTTCACAAAAGACGATCGTTTT
>CASBQM010000698.1 GCA_949127645.1 Synechococcales cyanobacterium PMM_0036 | reverse complement strand
CGCAAAGATCCCAATAGCTGTTTAGAGGAAGTTCGATTGCCTGATTTTCACATTGCTCAAAGCTTACCGCTAAATCAAGTTACGCCGATCGAATTTACACCGACCGAAGTGGGAATCTACCCCTTTACCTGCGGTATGAACATGTTTCGGGGAGAAATTCAGGTTGAGGCAGATCAGGTAGAAACGGGAGCTGTTGCAAATGGTGCGATCGCTACTGCATCTCGCCCAACTTCCATCAAAGCTCACGGCAATAGAGAAGTTGTCTGAACCTGGGAATTTAAGGTCACTCCTTTTGTAGATTCTTCTATAAAAGCGGGATTAGATGCCTGGAGGGGGGATTGTATTTTATGAGGTTGGGGGTTCTAATGGGAGCTAATGCGTTCTCCAAAGTGGGTTTATTTCCCCACTTTTCGCACAGCTTGTTTGCATAATCTATTTGCATGAATTGACGGAGAAGCATTATTCATACCCTGCTGATGCAACCCATGAATACTCAACCAGTCAGGATCTCTACGCTTTTATTAGTACTAAATTTGAGTCTAGTTGCCTGTGCTACTTCTCAAAATACAGCCGTATCTCCCAGTGCCGCAGAAACACCAGCTTCACCTTCGTTTAGCAATCAGACTACTCAAAATAAACCATTAGTCGTCACGACAGTTGCGCCGCTCACTAATATTGTTAGCAATATTGGGGGCGATCGCGTCATGGTTCAAGGCATTATTCCAGAAGGAACTGACTCCCATACATTTGAGCCGCGTCCTTCAGATGCAGATGTTTTGTCTAAAGCTAATCTGATTCTGGTTAATGGCTTGCATTTAGAGTCTCCCACTGAAAAACTGGCAAATGCTTCTAAGCTAAAAGAAACTAAAATCTTCGAGATGGGAAGCAATACCATCACGCAAAGTCAATGGATGTTTGACTTCAGCTTCCCCAAAGACAAGGGAGATCCTAATCCTCATCTGTGGGTGAATACGAAGTATGCTGAAGCCTACGCTAAACTGGCAGCTCAACAGTTGACAGCTCTTGATCCGTCTGGCAAGGACTATTATGAAACTAATCTTAAAAATTACCTGGGACGATTGGAGGCGCTAGACAAAGCTACCCGCGAAGTGGTGACAAGTATTCCTCCCGAAAATCGTAAGCTTCTGACCTATCATGACTCTTGGGCTTACTGGGCAAGGGAGTATGGCTTCGATGTGATTGGTGCCATTCAACCTTCCGACTTCAAAGAGCCTTCAGCTCAAGATGTCGCCAAGCTAGTCGATCAGATTAAGCAGGTCAAGGTACCCGCCATTTTTGGCTCAGAAGTCTACCCCAGCAAGGTGGAAGAACAAATTGCCCTTGAAGCTAAAGTCAAAACTGCTAACACGGCAGATGATGAACTGCCCGGTGAAGGTTCAGCCAATGCCATGGAAAACAAAAATCCTGAACACACCTACATTGGCATGATGGTCAACAACCTCCGCATCATTGCGACCAACTTAGGCGGTAAGCCTGAGCTAGTTGACAAGGTTGATACAGCCAATGTTGTGGGACCTACTGCCAATGCCAACGCCAAGCCATAGAACAGGTCGCTGAATGGAATCTCTGTTAGAAATTAAGCAATTGACCTGTGGCTACCAAACTCAGCCTGTTTTTAGCAATGCCAATCTAACGCTTTACCCAGGTCAGCTTTCGGGTTTAGTGGGTTCGTCTGGAAGTGGGAAAACTACGTTGATTAAAGCCATGCTGGGGCTAGTTCATCCTTGGCAGGGCGAGGTATGGTTTCGGGGAAAGCGTCTGAAACCAGGTGCGCCCCCACCAGGGGTTGGCTATGTGCCTCAAGTAGAGACGGTTGACTGGAATTTCCCCGTCACGGCTGAGGAAGTTGTGATGATGGGTCGTTATCGGGCACAAAATTTTCTGCCCTGGTCTTCACGACGCGATCGCATTATCGCAGGGGAACTGCTAGAACGGGTAGGCATTGCCCATGTAGCGCATCAGCCAATTGGCGATCTGTCTGGCGGGCAGCAGCAGCGCGTATTTTTGGCTCGGGCACTAGTGGGCAATCCTGATATTGTGCTTCTAGACGAACCCACTAGCGGCTCAGACCTGCACGTACAGCATGAATTACTGCATCTATTGGCGGAACTGAGCCAGCAGGGACTCTCTGTATTGCTCTCCACCCATGACCTAAATTCTGTCGCAACGCACCTTCCTTGGGTTATCTGCTTTAATCATGGCATCGTGTGTCAAGGACAACCCATAGATGTCTTTACCCCCGAAACGCTAAAGCAAACGTTTGGAGCCGATATGCTGGTTATGCGGCAACAGGATCGAATCATCATTTCTAGCGATGCTACGACCCTGCTGCATGAGCTGAAAAATAGCCTGCCTCCAGCGTTGCAACAAAACTCTAAATCTCTTTAGTCTCCAACATGGATTTTCTACTCAAACCCTTTCAATATGAATTCTTTACTCGTGCCATATTGGTTGGGGTGATGTCGGGGTTGCTGTGTGGCGTGATGGGAGTTTACGTCACTACTCGGCGGATGAGTTATATTGCTCACGGTCTTTCTCACGCCATCTTAGGAGGAGCCGTATTAACCTATGTCCTAGGACTCAACTTTTACGTGGGTTCTGGAATTTGGGGCTTTGGTGCAGCGCTGCTGATCCAGTACTTGACCGGGCGGCGAGTCTATTCTGATGCAGCGATCGGTATTGTCACTACAGCCTGTTTTGCTCTGGGCGTTGCGGTCATCAGCACCTACCGAAAGTTTAGTCAAAACTTTGAGGCTGCCCTATTTGGCAATGTTTTAGGCGTGTCTCCGACCGATCTTTGGGTGGTGACGATCGTTACTGTTATGTTACTAGGATTGGTATTCTTTTTTTACCGACCGCTGTTATTCTGGTGCTTCGATCGGGAAGTTGCTCAAGTGCAGGGTGTTCCTGTCGTGGCAATGGATACCCTATTTGCCTTGATGTTGGCAACGCTATTAGTGGTAACTCTGCAAGTATTAGGCGTAACCCTAATCATCTCAGCCGTTGTCATTCCAGCTTCGATCGCTCGGCTGTTGAGCAATCATTTTGGTTTCATGATGCTGATTTCTGGCGGTCTGGGCGCATCAATTTCGTTCACAGGGATTTACCTAAGCTACTATTTTGATGTTGCGTCAGGAGCTAGCGTTGTCTTGTTGTCTACTCTGGTATTTGCTGGAGCGCTGGTTTGGACTAACTACCGCCGTCGAGCTAAACGCTACGATTTACCCCTGCACATAGATCATTCATAATCAGGTTGCTTAGAGGATGTCTGAGTAGGAATATTGAGCGATCGCTCAATATTCCTACTTACTTGTCTCACCATAAATCCGTGCAGAAAACCCTAGTCAGAATGTTCTCCTTCGAGTTTGATCAGGGCATTTTTGAAGTTGGCTTTTAGAGCAGCTCTCTAGAGCCGCTCGGTGAATCGATGGCTAAAGCTTGATAGAGCTTGGCAGCAAAACAGTGTCAATTATGTGAATTACGCCGTTATCCGCTTCTACGTCTGGCGTGACAACTTGGGCATCATTCACTTTTACGGTGTCACCCGATGTAGTGATTTTCACATCCTCGCCTGTGGTGGTGGTTGCTGTCTTGAGCTTCACCACATCCGCAGCCATCACCTTGCCAGAAACAACATGATATTCCAAGACTTTTCTGAGGGTTGGAATATCTTCAAGCAAAGATTCGACAGTTCCAGAAGGCAGCTTAGAAAATGCGTTATCTGAGGGCGCAAATACCGTGAAAGGCCCAGGGCTTTTGAGAGCAGTATCTAACCCGGCAACGGTAATGGCAGTGACGAGTGTAGAAAAGGTTCCTGCACTCATAGCAGTATCAACAATGTCAGGCATAGGAGAAGTGACAGGATCACAGATAGAAGTTGACAGTTTGAAGCATACGTTTGCCCATTTGATAAAAGATCTACCTAACGGACGAGTTATGAAAATCTATAATCACAGCGGGCCAAATTACTCGCCTAGTTCAAACTATTTATATTGAATTCTGGGATCAAGGAAAGCGTAAGAAATGTCGATGAGAAGATTAATGAATACAAAGACGATCGCCACAAACACCACGCCGCCTTGCACCACGGGATAGTCTCTAGCCAGAATGCCCTCATAGATCCAGGAGCCGATTCCTGGCCAGGAAAAAATGGTTTCCGTCAAGATTGCGCCGCTTAAGAGCGTGCCAAATTGCAGACCAATAATGGTAATTACGGGAAGTAGAGCATTCTTAAGCGCGTGTTTCATGATTACCCAACGCTCGATCAGACCTTTAGCGCGGGCAGTGCGAATGTAGTCTTGCGACAGCACTTCCAGCATGGCGCTGCGGGTGATTCGGGCAATGATAGCCAGAGGAATTGTGCCTACCGTAATGGCGGGTAAAATTAGATGAGACAGAACATCTAGCAGCGCCGGGAAATTTAGCCGCAGAATGGCATCTAGAATGTAGAATCCTGT
>CASBQM010000697.1 GCA_949127645.1 Synechococcales cyanobacterium PMM_0036 | reverse complement strand
GACTTGGGCTGCAATGGCTTTAGTTTCAGCATTCGGGCAGACGGTAATTCAAACTTTGGGTTTCAAGTCGATCGCAATCCCACCACGCCTTCGCCCAACGCACCCGTAGGCATGAACTTAAACACAACAGACAACGGAGCTATCATCAGCCTCAATTTGGGTGGATGCCCTGACCTGACAGGCGCAACTTTGCAGGGCGCAAGAATGCCGGACGGCTCAGTTCACCCATAGGCTTAATTCACCCATAGGGCTAGTTCACCCATGGCGTATACAAAAAGCAGGAGCGATCTCCAAAATCACTCCTGCTTCATACCAAATCGCTAATTACGAGTTGCTAAGGCACGAGCCAAGACAGGCGCTGCTCCCTTTGCAACATGAGTCTAGCGGACAGGGGGAGGCGGGGTTGCACCACTGTTGTCAAACCCACTGCTTCCATTAGTTGGCACAACACAAGATGGGTTGGTTGCCATGCTCGATCCTGTAGAAGAGCCTGTTCCCATTTCACTTCTCGACTGCATGGAGCCGCCAGATGCGCTTCCTGGGTTAGCTTGGCTCATGTTAGGACGATTGGTCGTGCCTGTGCCCATAGAGCCAGAACCCATAGAGCCAGAACCCATAGAGCCAGAACCCATAGAGCCAGAACCCATAGAGCCAGAACCCATAGAGCCGCCCATACTGGATGATGTGCCTCTTGAAGAGTTTGAAGGACAAGCGCCGCTACTGCCTGTTCCCATGCTGCCTGTTCCCGTGCCCATACTGTCTCCTGTTCCAGGAGCGCTCATGCTGCCGTTCTGCGTATTCTCAACTGCGTCTGCGGGAGTGCGAGGTGCAGTGTCGCGCTCAGCGCCTTGTGGAGAAGGATTGGTGACAGGTAGACCGCCAGGTGCTTGAGGATAGCCCGAACCTTGAGAAGGAGCAGGTGTGCTAGAAGTGGGCACTGACTGAGATGGAGTGCTTGTCGTGCCAGACATTGGGCTTGCCTTGCTCACAATGGGTGCAGCCGCGATCGCTCCAGCGAATCCTAGACTCATAAGCCCGATGAGCATTTTGTTTGAGAACTTGTTTCTGTGAACCATGTAAACCTCCTAGAGTGCGTTGTGAGGTTCATGAATGTCTCTGACCTATATAGGTTCAGCCGTTCATGGATCGGCTCACCTTTAACAGCGTAGGATTGCACTATCGATCTGCCGTCAACCATGGGGCGGAGATTGAGACTCAGAAAACTCTCTCGTAAGTGGAATAAAATCAGGTAAGTAGCCCTAAATTGCACGTTGCGACTTTGCCAGCTTTGCCCCTATTTCGCGTTTGACATATTAGTTGCATCTTGGTTGCGTCCTCGTTGATGTAGTTTCGACAAGATTCGTTGCACCGATGACTGCTAATCCTCTAATTGATGTCGATCGATCAACTCCTTTGTATCTTCTTCTAGGTAGCGATCGAACGCTTCTTCGGCTAATTTACTGAGCGATATTTGGCATTGCTGAATGCAAGTATGAATTGCTTGTCTTTACTTGTAGGAGGCATTTTTTAACGACTGGATAATTCCAGCGAATCTTCTTATATCACTAATCTAGTTACTGGAAGACTCCAGTAATCTAATACCTTATTTTGAGAGTTTATTAAGGGTCACACTTTCCGATGATGAAGTCGCCCTGTTAGGATCGGTTTTTTGGGGAAAGATGCACCTCTCTTCCAAAAGCAAGCAATATCGAAGCATCTTCTATTTTTTGAGCAGTGAGATGTTTCTAAAAACTGATGTAGGTCTTAAGGATCGATCTGGGGGTATCCGATCTGGTCTATCCTTCCATTAGAGACTCTTCATTCCCCACCCCTCACTCCCGTGTCTAGCCGTCGTCGTGTCCTGTGGCTCTATCCGCTGTTTCAAATTCCGCTGATTTTGCTGACGCTTTGTCTACTGGCGGCTCTCCTATTCTGGCTCTTGGGCTGGGGTAGACCGAATGTCGCGGCGGCGATCGCCCTCGATCTCAGCAGCAGCACCTACGAAAATCAGGCGTTTAATGCCCCCAATACGATCGTCAATCAGGAATTGGAGGCAGTGCGATCGTATTTGACGGAAAATGCCAAGCTGAAACGTCCCAATGCGATACAGATCTTTGGGTTTGGCGCGTTGGTGGCTCCCCTCACTCCCGCCTTCGAGTCCGATAGCGTTCAGGTACAGACTGCTCTGACTCAAACCCTTGCCGATCTGAGCCTTAGCCAGCGCTTGCTTCCAGGTAGCACCAACGTCAACGCCGCTTTGCAGGAGAGCCAGAAAGCCCTGAATAGCCTGCCTGCGGGCTGCAAAGAAATTTTGCTGGTGACAGACGGGACGGGCGATCGCATTGAAGATCTGACGATTCAGACGGCTCAAGCTAATAAAACTCGCATCAATGTCTTGCTTGTCACAGCGGACTTAGTGCAGAGTCTTAAGGATATTGATCTGGCTAAAGCTGCATTGCAGACGGGCGGAGTGATTTTGCCAGGACAGGTTGGCAGCTTGTCCACGCTATTTATCGATCGATTTTTTACCCGCTTTAATAGCAACCTGAAATGGATTTTGTTTTGGTTGGGCTTAGCCTGGATGGCGCTGATGTGGCTGCTGATTTTGCCGCTCGATCGCTGGATTTTGCAATCTTTCCTGAAGCTGCCCATGAATACTGCCGGACAAATTTCTTTGGGTAACGCCCTGTTTTGGACGGTGCTTACGCCGATTATTATTTGGCAGGTGTGGGGGATCCCGTTTATGTCGCCCTGCTCATAACCTGATTCTCAGGCGATCGCCCCCTTCAAGTTGGGATACCTTTTGAGATCATCTCAGATCAGCCTAAGTAGGGCTGCAATGTTCTTGGGATTAGAGTAATCTTGTTGATTATTTATATGTTGTCCTGTCTTGAGAGGCAGCACGAGGAAACGTAGCATGAGCGAATCTCGTCAAATTGATCAGCTTTTCGCGGGCAATGGCGAGATGGCAAGGCGAATGCGATCGCACGATTGGTCAAAAACCTCGCTGGGTGCAGTCGAATCCTGGTCACAGAGCCTCAAAGCTGCTGTGCGGATTATGCTCACCTCTAGCCAGCCAATGTGGGTTTGGTGGGGAGAGGATCTGCTGAATCTCTACAACGAAGCCTACATCCCTATCATGGGCGGCAAGCACCCGGCAATGTTTGCCCGACCCGGTGCTGAAGTTTGGCAGGAAATTTGGGATGAAGTTCAGTCTAGAATTGAGTATGCGATGGTCAAAAATGAGGGCACCTACGACGAGTCGCTGCTGCTGATCATGGAACGCAACGGCTATCCCGAAGAAACCTACTATACGTTTTCCTATAGCCCGATTCCGGACGATCAGGGGAATCCGGGGGGTATTATTTGTGCCAACACCGATGACACTCAGCGAATCATTGGTGAACGTCAGCTTGCGCTATTGCGAGAATTGGCAGCCCGCACCGCTGATGCCCGCACACTCGATGAAGTCTGCACTTTGAGCGCAAGATGCCTGGAAACCAATTGCTATGATCTGCCCTTTGCGATGATTTATCTGGTTGATCCCGATCGACATCGCGTAGTTTTAGCAGGAATGAGCGGTATCGATCGCACTCACCCCGCCGTTCTCGAAACAGTTGATCTGGAGGGCAGCACCGCATGGTCATTGGCTGAGGCAGTGCAAACGCAGAAGCCCGTGCTAATTACGGATCTGTCCGCTTTTGCAGACTTGCCCAGGGGAGTCTGGGATCGAGTGCCTCATCAGGCGGTGGTGGTACCGATCGCACCTTCAGGACCCACTGGGCGATCGGGTGTTTTAGTCGCAGGTTTAAACCCGCTGAGACTGTTCGATGATAACTACCGCAGCTTTATGAGTTTGGTAGCAGGACAAATTTCGGCTAGCGTTGCCAACGCCAACGCCTACGAAGAAGAACGCAAACGCGCTGAGGCATTGGCAGAACTCGATCGGGCAAAAACTCTGTTTTTTACCAATGTCTCCCATGAGTTTCGCACTCCGCTAACGTTGATTCTGGGTCCGATTGAAGACCTCTCTATCTCGCTAGAGGGGCGATTGCAGTCTGATGAACGAGAGCAATTAGACCTGATGCAGCGTAATGGCTTAAGACTGCAAAAGCTAGTGAACACGCTGCTCGATTTCTCACGCATTGAAGCCGGACGGATTCAAGCACTCTATGAGCCGATTGATCTAGCCACCTATACGGCAGAATTAGCTAGCGCCTTTCGATCGCTGATTGAACAGGCGGGAATGTCGCTGATTGTGGAGTGTCCGCCCTTGCCGGAGGCAATCTATATCGATCGGCAAATGTGGGAGAAGATTGTTCTTAATCTGTTGTCTAACGCATTCAAGTTTACGTTGGCTGGTTCAATTACGATACGGTTACGATGGCTAGAAACTCAGGTTGAATTCGTGGTCATAGATACAGGAGTTGGCATCCCCCCCGCAGATTTACCTCGGTTGTTTGAGCGATTTCATCGAGTCGAAAAATCTCAAGGGCGAAGCTTTGAAGGTTCTGGAATTGGACTATCTCTGGTGCAAGAATTGGTCAAACTGCATCATGGCACGATCGAGGTGAGAAGCGCCGTCGGGCACGGG
>CASBQM010000696.1 GCA_949127645.1 Synechococcales cyanobacterium PMM_0036 | reverse complement strand
GCGTATATTGTAGGATGTTTATTCAAAGTTAAAGATCAAAATGTCTACTTTGATGTGTATGGAAATTATGCTAAAAAGCAAAAATCCTTTAGATTACAAGATCTTGAACATCTAATTTCTATTGTTTACTAGATTAAAATGTGGTCAAGGAAATTTTAGAATTTCATTAGTGCTGATCATCGGTATTTTTTGTAAATTCTCACTCCAGTTAACTGAACGGCTTAATTTGCCTACTCGATGAAGACCCTTAAGCCTTCAGCAATAATCTAGAGGCGTAGAAGCACTGAACTGTAGCCTCTGAATGATAGGATTTCTACGATCGCCCAACCTGCGTAAAACCCATGGATTTGAAGTCTCTAATTCGGGACGTTCCCGATTTTCCCAAGCCCGGTATTGTGTTTAAGGACATTACCACTCTCCTCAACCATCCAGAGGGTCTGCGCTACACCATTGACGCTCTGGCGGAAAAATGCGCTCCGCTAGCGATCGACTACATTATTGGCATTGAGTCACGCGGCTTCATTTTTGGGATGCCGTTAGCCTACAAGATGAATCGGGGCTTTGTGCCCGTGCGCAAGCGGGGTAAGCTGCCTGCTGCCGTCTATTCGGCTGAGTATGCGCTAGAGTACGGCACCGATCAGATAGAGATGCATCAAGACGCGATGCGATCGGGTAGCCGGGTTTTAATTGTGGATGATTTGATCGCTACAGGCGGCACGGCGGCGGCAGCAGCAAAGCTGGTTGGGCAAGCAGACTGCGAGATTGCTGGATTTGCCTTCATCATTGAGCTGTTGTTTCTAGAAGGGCGAAAAAACTTGCCCGACGTGCCGATCATCACCATGTTGGATTACTAGCTCTTTGGGCTGACCCCCCGAATGTTATGGGTGAGTATGCTAATTTTTATGAAGATCCTTGGTTAGCGATCGCCACCTAATTAACAGGTCAGAATACATCAGGTCGAAATATTATTAGCAGGTCAGAACACTATGAGTTTTGAGATTCCAGAATCGGTTAAAGTTTGGAGTCAGTTTTTTCATCCCGTTCTCATGTGGGTGCTGCTGGCTTTGACGCTCTACTCAGCCTATCTTGGCATTCAGTGGCGACGTGCCCGTAATGCTGAAGGAGACGCTAAAAAAGAGTTGCTGAAGGGCAAGTATAATATCCGTCATTATCAAATAGGCTCGATCGTGCTGGCGCTAATGGTGTTGGGCACGATCGGCGGTATGGGAGTCACCTATCTCAACAACGGCAAGCTGTTTGTCGGCTCGCACCTGCTAGCGGGTCTGGGCATGACGGGATTGATTGCCACTTCAGCATCGCTATCGCCCTATATGCAGAAAGGCAACGAATGGGCGCGTTCTGCTCACATCGCTTTGAATACAATTTTGACCGGAATATTTTTCTGGCAGGCTGTAACTGGCGTACAAATTGTGCAACGCATCATTAGCAAGATGTAGCTTAGGTTGAGTCACTTGTGGGATGGAGCAAGGAGGCTTGCCCACAGGTGGTTTGATTAGTTAAAGTTGAGCGTTTTAGGAAGTTATTGTTAAATCACTGCTTGACTATATGTGATGAAGATGGCGCTAACCACATATGGAAATTTGTGTACAGAAGTCTATGAGTTGACCAAACCAGTAGGTAAGGAATACGCTGATGTTCCCTATTTCATTCACCATCTTTCCAAAATCCGTGGAAGAATTTTGGAGGCAATGGTGGGTACAGGACGTTTACTCATTCCTTTACTAGAGGCAGGGTTAAACGTTGAGGGAATTGACGCATCACCGGATATGCTGGCTGCTTGCAAGCGAAATTGTGCAACCAGAGGCTTAAATCCCATCCTTTATGAGGGTTCAATAGAAAACTTAGATGTTCCGGGTAAGTTCAGTGCAATTGTTGTGACTTTAGGTTCATTCATGTTGTTAGGCAATCGAATGGCAGCGATCGCCGCGTTACAAGTATTTGCTAAACATTTAGAACCTAATGGACAGATCTTCATCGATTTAGGATTGCCTGTTGACTCCTTCAAAACAGAAGGCGCCGTAAAACAACGAGAACCCATTCAGTGCCTAGATGGCTCCGTGATTGTGATGCAAACATCATCTTCAATCGATTGGCTTGAGCAAGTTGAGCATACACTCATTCGATACGAGAAATGGAGAGGCGGAAAGTTGATAGATACAGAATTACAGCATCTCCCGTTACATTGGTTTGGTCGAGAGGAATTTATGATGTGTTTACGAGAGTGTGGATATGCTGATATTACTCTTTGTGCAAACTACAAAGATGGATTAGAACCCAGTTCGTATAACGACCAACTGTGTTTTTCAGCCTCCCTCGCCTGACAATAATCTAGCTAAGTCGCATGAGTAATTTATTTATGGGGAAAAACAGCAATGACCGAGTTACTTGAACAGGTGATCGCCCAATTAAAAGTTTTGCCTGATGATGAGCAGGATGCGATCGCTGCTCGTCTTCTTTCTGAGTTAAAGGATGAGCAGTTATGGAAAAGTCAGTTTGAATCTACAACGGATGATCAGTGGGATAAGATAGCTGAGATGGTATGTCAGGAAATTGCTGCTGGTGATATCACTCCTCTAGCCGAAGTTTTTTCCTCTCAGCCGGAGTCATGAAATCAAGTGGTACAGAAGCCTTTCGCAAGAAACTTGATGGGCTTCCTGTATCAGTTCAAGAGCAAGCTGCTAAAGCCTACGACCTCTGGTGTTCAGATCCTTACCACAACAGTCTTCAGTTCAAACGGGTTAGCCAGAACCAGCCAATTTACTCGGCTCGTGTCAGTTTAAACTACAGGGTTTTAGGCTTACTCAAAGATGATCACATTTACTGGTTTTGGATAGGAGCACATACGGAGTACGACAAGTTACTTAAGAAGCTGTAGAAACCTTCCCTAGCTCATTGGAGCAGATTAAGATATTGGTGTTTTAGAAAAGAGAATCTGCAAACTCTTTGTCGGCTTCGTATTACCAATTATTAAATCTGATTATGCAAGACGAAGTATTAAAGAAAGAGCAGGAATTTCACGATCGCTGGGCAGCGGCGATCGATATTGAAGGCATTCAGGTCAAAGATTATTTTGAGGCTTGCACTGCGCCTGAGAATCGATTTATACTGCGGCGGTTAGGCGATGTGCGCGGCAAGTATCTACTGGATTTAGGCTGTGGAGCGGGGGAAAATAGCGTCTACTTTGCCACGCGGGGGGCGCGTTGTGTGGCAGCAGACTATTCGCCGGGAATGGTGGAGGTGGCGCTGAAGCTGGCACATAGTAATGGCGTAAAAGTAGAAGGGAAAGTAGTGAATGCTATGGCGATCGCTTTTCCAGATAACACCTTTGATATTGTCTACGCCTCTAACTTATTGCATCACATTCCCGATCCTAAAGTTGCTATTCAAGAGGCGTATCGCGTGCTAAAACCGGGCGGCACCTTATGCTTTTGGGACCCGCTGAAGCACAATCCCATTATTAATGTCTATCGCAAAATTGCGACTGAAGTTCGTACAGAAGATGAAACGCCGCTGAATATTGCGATCGTCCATCATGTAGAGTCTTTGTTCTCTAAAACAGATTACGACACCTTTTGGATTGCGAGTTTGTGGATTTTTCTCCAATTCTATCTGATCGAAAAAGTCAACCCGAATCAAGAGCGCTATTGGAAAAAAATTATTCTGGAACAGCAGCGGCTTAAGACAGAATATTTATTTCTAGAAAAGCTGGATATTTGGGTTAAAAAGATTCCCTATCTCAAGCGCTTTGCCTGGAATCTGGCTGTTGTTGCCCAAAAGTAGCGCTTATAATAAACGACGCGCATTTGTCCCGTAGCGGCTGTGGATATGAGTCCCCAATACTCTCTCGTGGTGCCCATCTACAACGAAGAAGATAACATTGTGGAGCTGCATCGGCGGCTACGGAGTGTTATGGACAGCCTGGATGGAGAAACAGAGCTGATCTTGATAGATGATGGCAGCCGCGATCGCTCTCTCCTCCTAATGCGGGAGTTGCACGAACAGGATTCTCGCGTGTCTTACCTCAGCCTTGCCCGCAACTTTGGACATCAGGTTGCCGTCACGGCAGGGCTGAATTTTGCCAGGGGAGAAGCGATCGTTGTCTTGGATGCCGACTTGCAAGATCCGCCAGAGCTGATTCCAGAAATGATTGCCCTATGGCGGCATGGCTATCAGGT
>CASBQM010000695.1 GCA_949127645.1 Synechococcales cyanobacterium PMM_0036 | reverse complement strand
GCGCTGGGTTTTGAAATCTGGTAAGATTTTATACTTCGCCTGGATAAGCCTTGGTGGCTACCGCACCACCAGCGGCAGAAAGACTTGGTTATCGTCATCATCTGTCAACAACAGGCTGATGGCAGCCTGCACCTGTGCGGCCTGGGCTTTGGCTGGTTGCTGCGCCGCGGCATATAAAAAAGACCCAACGCTGCTAAATGCGCCGGGTCTTTCGCCTATCGAGCTATACTTCAACTGTGTTTACCGCATGATAACCGGGAGATAAACCTGTAACAGTGGATGCGTTGTACTGATTTTTGCTGAAGAAGCTTGGTCATTGCCAATACCATTGTCAGTCAAGTTTGGGGAGTCAGCCGTGAAGGTTTCACAGTAACTTTGATAGTTATCATCCCGACACAGAACAATTTGGGCGTGAGCACCTACCTTAATTGAGGAAATAGACTTATTCGGTAAACCGATAGACCTTGCATTGGCATAGTCACCGGCACTCTGCAGAATGCATAGCCCGCCATAATTGATGTCGAGAAATAGAGCAACCTGGTCAAGACTAGGATTGCAATTAGATAACACCGCCCTGCTGGCGTAAGCACAGGCATAAGGATAACAGTAAATCGTCCCATGTTGAAAGACATTGTAATGTCCAGTGTTGTCGCTTGGTGTCACCATTTCGTCCGTTACTGGATAACCAAGAGAACCCTGTTCCCAACCCATACTTGCCCATAAATCTTGGATTGCTCCATTCACGACATGAACATCTGTTTGTGGCGACCAGTAGATTGAGCCATGTTGGAAGTGATTGTAGCCACCCTGAGCATCCCCTGTTGGTGATTGATCAGTCGTAGGATAACCCAGGGAGCCTTGTTCCCAGCCCAAACTAGCCCATTTATCAAGAATGATGCTATGCACCTCATGCGATCCAGTGTTAGGCGACCAGTAAATCGAAGCCCCAGATTGATAGTGGCGGTAAAAACCGATGCCATCGGGGGTTGGCAGAAAGTCTGTATCAGGGGCGCCAAAATCAAAACCAGCGTCAGCAAGTTGATTATGTTTGATCTGAATCTGCCCAGGCCCACTGTCAGCAAACGCAGCACATTGCGTACGTATCTCAACTTCTGGCAAAGCCGCGCAGTCAATCAATGCATATTTCATTTGCGCACCGGTATTTCCCGCTCCGCAACTATGATAGGCCCAATATCGATAGGCATTCGGACCAGATAACTCAAGATTGCAGCTATTAGAACCGGCAAAAGGATTATCCCAGGTGACTTTAATCTGTAGATCTGGTGCAGTGTAGACAACCTCTCCTTCTGTACCTGTCCCAATGCTCCAACTTTTATCGCGTGAGCTAAAGACGGAGACGCTTTCTGGATTGATGAGTGGATCTGGCGATGTTTGAAACCCTCCATGTGCATGATTGGTTGAGGCCACGCCCAAGGTAAGCTCAGAATGGTTGACCATAATTAAAACGACTGACCGCGAACCATTGAGGATGCTTGTCACCCTTTGAATAAGGTCGACGGCCTTATTAATCAAGTCTAAGATCGCGCCTAAGCCAACTCCATCATCTGCGGCTTTAACCTCTTGGCCTGAAGTATTAGGAAACGATTGGGTCATTGTTAGTGGATGAGTGACTACAACAGGATTAGTGAGTGTATTCGTGTTTGTAATGGCACTGCTTGTCCCTGATTGATTACCCCCTACAGTTTCACCTGTTTGCACTTGAGCCAGTGCCGGCAACCGCGCACTGAAGAACAGCCCTAGCACCACAGCCGCCAACACGAGGCGATGGGTGGTCGAACGAAGTGCTTGTGAAAACATACATTGCTCCTTTTTGTGTAAACCTGGTTGGATGGAAGAATCGACAGTGCCCAATCGTGCGGCTGGGTAGTGCAGGTTACGCTTTCTTTGCTTGGTGGCCGCTGCGCTTGGTCTGTCTACTAATAGAAATACACGCGGGGTTGGTTTTTCGGCGCGCAGTTTTTACGAATTTAACAGAAGTTTCATTTTTGTTCTGTTCTCGAGGCCAACGTGGTATAATTTTGTCATAGCGTGAAAATATCATAAGCCGTATCATAAGCAGAAAGGATGCTATGCCAGAAGTCAGCCGGTTTTTCGGCATCGTGATCAAGATGTATTATGACGAACACAATCCACCTCACTTTCATGCGGAATATGGCAGCCAGACGGCACTTGTCTCAATTAATCCAGTGCGCATCATCGAGGGCAAGCTCTCAAAAAACGCCTGGCGACTTGTCAAAGAATGGGCGGGCTTGCATCAGCACAGTTTACTGACCAATTGGGAAAGTGCGCGCAAGGAGCAGACAATCGAGCGCATAGAAGGATTAGAATAATGACATTTCCAAGAATTGCGAAAGTTGACTATCTTAGTGATTACCGGCTTCGCCTCACCTTCACCAATGGCGAAGCCGGCGAGATCGACATGCGTCCTAGAGTGACTGGGCGTTCCGGCGTCTTTGCCCCATTTAATGATGTGGCTTTCTTCGCCCAAGTGCGCGTGGACGGTGAAACCGTTGTTTGGCCGAATGGGGTGGACCTGGACCCGATTGTGCTCTATCTGGAGACGATGCACCCAAATCAAGCAAAAACGTTCAGTGATTGGACGCCCGAGGGTCTGACTACGGCAGCTTAAGGAACGGTAAACACGGGGTATGATTCAATAAATAGGAGGAGACAGTTGGCTCGTGACTAAGGGGCAGATGTTTATGCAACAAAACGTCTGACAGATTTTCCATGATCTGTCAGACGTTTTTCTATCGTTCTTGTTTATCTACCGCTTTACCAATGGCAGAAATATCTTGTAGTCATCATCCCCCGTCAACAACAGGCTGATGAGTCCGGCAAAAACGTGACCGGCACTTCACGCTTAAAGCGAGCGGTAATTCAGTCTAGCTGCCACGCGGCTATGGAAAGTGCCGGTCACGGGCATAGGCGTCCATCCCATGCCCGGCACGTTAGGTAGCCGCGTACCGATCGCTGTACCCAGCGCATCAGGTGGTGCGGGTCATGCCGGGCATGTTGGCGACCTTTGACTTTTGCGATGCCCCTAATTTGCCGTTACATTGACAGCCCGCGCCTTCCTTGCTATACTGCCGGTATGAGCGACGAGCAACGGGCAGCAGATGAAACCGCGAGCGGTCAACCCCGCGGCGGTGGGCGGACACACTGGCATCAGTTGTTGGGGAAGTTGTTGGAATTATTGCTGACGCCGGTGGGGATTACGGTGCTGACCGAAGTGCCGGTGATGAGCGAGCCACCCAAGGCAGACATTCTGCTGTTGCGGCGCACAGGGGCGCGCTGGACCTCGGAGCAGGCGAACTATCTGCCCGACGGGGTGCGCACTAGCGTGGCGCACCATATCCTGCTTGAATTCAAATACCGCGAAACGGTCGGTGAACAGGTTTTTCAGCAGGCGCTTGGGTATGATTACTTCTATCGCCAGGGGCAACGGCTGGCGCGTGAAGCCGTCGAGACCTTTGTGGTGAGCGGGCAGACACCGCAACGTGCGACCCTCAACGAGTTTGGCTATATGGTGGCCGAACAACCAGGGGTCTATCGGAGTCAGCTGCCACTCTTGCGCTTGCTGCCGCTGCTTGTCTTGAATGAGTTAGGCAACGAGCCGCATAATGCCTTTGTCAAGCTCTTTGCCACCCGCCAACGGGTGCAACAGGCGGCGTTGGCGCTCTTCACGCCCCAGCGTCGCCAACGGTTGCCGCAGCTGGTTTGGCGTTATATCGTGGGTTTAGAGGCAGGATTGGCTGTTAGTGGAGGTAAAATGATCGAAGAATTGACACCTGAACTTGTGCTGCAATTAGGGGATCAGATGCGTCAACTGGTATTCGCCAGTGTATCACCCGAAGAACGGGAGCAAATGCTCGCCAGCGCTTCACCTGAAGAACGAAAGCAAATGCTCGCCAGTGCCTCACCTGAAGAACGAAAGCAATTGCTGGCCAGCGCTTCACCTGAAGAACGCCAGCAATTGCTGGCCAGCGCTTCACCTGAAGAACGAAAGCAATTGCTGGCCAGTGTCTCGCCTGAAGAACGCCAGCAATTGCTCGCTAGTGCTTCGTCTGAAGAACGCTTGGTCGGCCTCAGCCCAGAAGAACTCGTTGCCTTGGTCGCGCAGATTGAAGCTTATCTCCGTACGCAAAAAAAGTGACCCCAGACGGACGCCCAATGAAAAAAGGCCATACCCGTTTATCGGGTATGGCCTGGCAATAATCAATTGATTGATCAGCGACTGGTCAATGGCAGGTATACCTGTTCGCCTGTAGCCTGTTGCGGCTCAACCAGCGGGGCCGCGGGCAATCCCGGCGGTTCCACCGGCGCACCCGCAGCTGGCGCGCCATACGCTGCAGTCAGGAATTCGTCCCAACGCGTGGTTTGGGTAAAGTCAAAGACCTTGTTGTCTACATAATCAGCATAAACTTGGGTGTAGGTGTAGCCGGAAGATGCCGCCACTGCGGTGTTCACGGTTGGCACGCGGAAATCCCCTTCGGCTGGATAATAAATCGACATGCCATTGGCGTGCGTTACGGTGATCAACGCCCCGTGCGCCAGGTCTAATGGCAACGGTGTACGCGAAGCGCTTTGCGCCAGGATCACGCCGTCGGGGCGCTGCAACTCGTCGATAATGCTGGTCGCGCTCAGCGTAATCGTAGCATTGATATTGGCGTCGCGCAGGTGCGTCACCCAGTCCAGCAGGTCCACATAGGCATCTGCTGGGGTATTAATTGAATCGCGATTGCTGTCAAAGGTTTGGCTGGCGTTGCGTACGGCCAGCAACGCTTGTCGGCGCACCAGGTCACTGTTATCAGCAAGGTGACTATACAGCAGCTTGGCGAGTCCACTTAAGCCGTTCTGCAGTGGTTCAATGCGGGTGAGATCCCAAGCCGCCAGCGTGTAGGGCAACTGATCCTGCTCGGCGTGGGCGGCATAGCGGCTGACGATCCCTTTGGCTAGTTGGGCGGGCGTGGCCGGTGCTAACTGGGCATATTCATCGTAGAGAAAGAAATTCCACCCCAAGAATTGCGAAGCAATCACATAGTTCACGCGGTCGCGCAATTCATAGGCGACATCAAACAGGCCCATGCTGCACGCGTCCAAATGCAAAATGTCAATCGGTGACAGGCGTGGATCGGCTAGCGCGGCGCGCAATTCGGCTGGCGTCAAATAGGCATGACCCGTCGGATCGCTGGTGTAGTCCCAAGCGATGCCGCGCGCGCCATCCCCATGGTCGGCAATCGCCAGATAATAGTGATCCGCGGGCGCCATTTTTTGTCCCCAAACGATAAAGTCGGTGAGCGTGATGGGGCTGTTCATCTGCGCCTCGGGTATATTCTGATTCTGCCGGGTGAGGGGTTGCCCGGCTACGCTCAACCAGCGTTCAGTGCCTAGTTTACCAGTGCCGGGCGGATTGTCACGCTGAATTG
>CASBQM010000694.1 GCA_949127645.1 Synechococcales cyanobacterium PMM_0036 | reverse complement strand
GATTTGCCGCTGGTGGGTGGCTCAGCAATGGTGCATACGGGCGATCGCCTAGAACCTGCGGATAGAACGGGGCTAGCGGGCATCGTGGGAAACGTGATGCGTAGCGGCGGTACGCGCAGCCATTCAGCCGAGGTGCTAAATCTTCTGCTAGAGCAGCGGGCGGCTTCCATAGAGACGGGCATTGATACCAGTTCTGGAACGGTGAGTTTTACGACGCTGAGCGAAGATTTGGAGGAAGTGTTTGGTCTGTTTGCTGAAGTTTTACGTCAGCCTGCCTTTCCTCAAGAGAAAATCGATCTGTCCAAGACGCAAATTCAGGGAGCGATCGCCCGTCGTAATGATGATCCTCAAGGAATTGCCGGACGAGAGTTTCAAAAGTTAATTTATGGAGCTGAAAGTCCCTATGCTCGTACCATAGAATACGCCACGCTTGACAAAATTTCTCGCGTAGACGTGATGAATTTTTATCGACAATACTTTCAACCCAAGAATATCCTGCTGGGTATTGTGGGCGATTTTGATAGCGTCAGAATGCGATCGCTGATTGAAGCTAAGTTAGGAAGCTGGGCAGGTCATACTTTTGTATCTCCAAGTCTTCCTTCTACGGTTCAAGCACAGTCGGGCGGCGTGTTTCTGATTAATCAACCGCAGCTTACCCAAAGCAGTATTCAGATGGGTCACTTGGGCGGCAAGCTGAATGACCCAGACTATGCGGCGCTGTCGGTGCTAAATGAGGTAATGAATGGCTTGGGCGGCAGATTGGTCAACAGCATCCGATCGCGTCAGGGCTTAGCTTACAGCGTGTATGCTTACTGGTCGCCAGAATTTGACTTTCCGGGGACGTTTGTTGCAGGAGGGCAGACGCGATCGGAGGCAACCGTGCCCTTCATTAAATCAACATTGGCAGAAATTCAGCAGGTGCGCGATCGCCCCATCACGGAGGCAGAACTAACCAATGCCAAAGAGTCTGTTTTGAATGCCTTCATCTTTCGGTTTGCTACCCCCGCACAAACGCTGGGGCGGTTCATGCGCTACGAATATTATGGCTATCCGCCAGACTTTATCTTCCGCTACCAAAAAGCCGTGGAAGCCACAACGATCGCTGATGTTCAGCAAGCCGCCCAACGACATCTCAAGCCCGAGCAGATTGTGACGCTGGTGGTGGGCAATGCTGCCGCTATGCTGCCGCCCTTGAGCGCGATCGATAAGGACGGCAAAGTGACTGAACTGGATGTGACCATTCCTCGACTAAAGGCTTAAAGCTGTCTAAGAAATTAGAAAGTGGAAACTAGAAAGTATAGAACGCCTTGCGGGTTGGCGCATGGAGATAGGCGATCGTATCGACTGAAACCTGGATTAAGCTGTAGCCTAAATGCGCCAAATACTCGAAGCATTCCTTTCGATCATCTAGCGACAGCAGTGAATGTTCAAAGTTAATAATGGCAGGTTTAATCTGATCAAACGGAATCATTTTAATGATTTCAAAGTCATAGCCGATCGTATCAATCACTAATAAATCAACCTGACGAACTTGATGTTTTTCCAGCAACGTCTGAAAGGTCAACGCCGGTAAAGGAATAGTTTCAATTAAAGATTCAATATCGGCAGGTAGGTGTAAATCTTGCTTTTGACCACTCAGCAAGTCCAGCATCTTATCTCGATCTAAGCTGGCAATTTGGTAGCACCACATCGGCAACTTGTATTGTCCATCATCACGAATGGCGTAGAAGTTTTCAGTGCCATTTTGTGCTGCAATTAAAGAGTTCTCGAAAGCAAGCTGAGGATGATCTTGATAGTTTTCTACCAGCCGCTTAAACATCTTTGGCTGAGGCTCTACTAACAGCCCACGCAATCGATATCTATGAATCAGTTCTGTAACAGGATCGGCAGTTTTTCCGTCATTAGCACCAATCTGGACAAAGAAAAGGTCTGAATTTTGCTGCATACAGTTCTGCAAAACCAGATCCAAAATATCAATATGGGGTAGCTCAACAGAGGGGCGGATTTTAGAAACCCGATAGCCCAAATGGTTGACGGTTTGCTGAAGTAATTGTTTCATAAAATAGTTTGGCTTATGTGCCTAGATCGGCATTAGTTCAGTTAAGCTGTCTCAACTTATCAAAGACCCACAAAAAAGCTAGGTGTTATAGTCTACAACGCCCATTAATTCTCACTATCTTCATAATCCTGACCGTAGCGAAGTTGGCTCCACTCAAACGTCTTCTAAATTATGCCTCTCATTGATTTGGCTGAGATTTGATGCGGCTGTTGGCACTGTGACAAACGCGATCGCTTTTGCGTACGCCCTCAGCCATCTTGTGATTTGTGGCTATCTTTGCCCTATTTAGTGGCTATCTTTGCCCTATTTAAAAGCAACACGGATTCAGCCTTTTCTCAGCTAGATCGCCTAATTTTTTCGGCAAGTCTTGTCCTGATGACTGAAGGTTGGTGGCGATCGACCTTCTAGGGTTCAAGCACAAGATTCATGAAAGAGCTGATCAGGCTGCAAGATTCAGACTATTGGTTTGGATCATGGCGCAAGATTGATGGGAATCACTAAGATATAAGCCTAGTCACTTTTGACGGTTCTTTTGACGGTTGCAGCAGTTCTCCCTCTGCTACTCGATCCCCCCACACTATTCAGCGCTCAAATCTATCTGGAGGCACTCTCATGGCTGCGGTTGAAGAAAAAACGATGGTTCCCACAGTCATTATCGGCATTGGGGGAACGGGCACAGAGATTTTGTCGCGGGTGCGGCGGCTCGTCGAGGAGACCTACGGCAGCCTGAAGAACTTTCCTATCCTCAGCTTTTTGGCAGTAGATACCGATCGTGACTACAAAGTGACAAACCCTCTCGCCGCCGGGTCGCCCTTCAAAGACACCGAAAAGCATTGGGCAAGCGTTAGCGGCAGTCAGGTGAAAGACATGATTGCCAACATGGACAACTATCCCTGGATCAATAGTTGGTTTCCCCGTGAGTTAGAGCGCAACATCAACGCCCTGGAGGCAGGAGCCGGACAGATTCGTGCCTGCGGGCGGTTTGCCTTCTTTTGCAACTATCACGCCATCCAAAAGAAATTTATTCAGGCTTGCGATCGCGTCAAGGGCAAGGAAAACTTCATGCTCGATCGCTATGGCGTGAAAGTGAGCAACAACCAGATCAACGTCTTTGTGACTGGCTCCCTGTCGGGCGGTACGGGCAGCGGCATGTTGATTGACCTCTGCTACTGTGCGCGGCATTGGCTGAAAGGACAGTCTAGCCCTCTGGTGACGGCGATCGTGCCCATGCCGACGGCGTTTTCGGGAATAGACGTGGGCGATCGCGTCCTGGCAAACGGCTATGCGGCATTGATGGAGCTGAGCTACTTCTCGGATCACCGCACGGAATATGTGGGGCAATTTGGAGCTAGCCTGATCGATGAGGTGCGGAACGCCTCGGCACCTGCCGACTACACCTATCTCGTGGGCACCAAAAACGGCGAGTCCGACTTTTCGCTAGAGCAGTTGCGGGAAATGATTGGTCAGAATATTTTCCTGGACTTGACCTCCGACTTTGCGCCCCACAAGCGATCGATCCGCGACAACATCAAGTCGGCATGGGCATCGCAAGATCCGGGTGGGCGCGGCTATCCTAAGAACTTCATGAGCTTCGGACTTTCGACTGCCGAGATCCCGATCGCCCAGATTCGCACCTCTCTAGCCAATCGTCTCTCCACCGATTTTGTTCGCTGGTGGCTGAACCCCGACGTGCAGCTACCGCCCAGTATGTTAGAGACGGTGCAAGCTTCCCTCAAGACCTTGCGGCTAACGGATATGGAGCTATTGACCGATATTTCCTCAGCAGGCGATCGCCCCTATACCGCCGAAGTTTCTGCCTGGGTGAACGGCATCCGCAACGAAATTTCTACCGACAACAAGCTGCAATGCACCCAGCAGGGGGTGAATATGATCGGTGCAGAGAAGGGCAAGATTCTCTCTTTTGTGGAAACCTACCTGAAGCCGAAAATAGACGACTACCGCGCCGACCACTTCCGCGAACTTAGCCCCGACGAGCGGCTGCATGGCGACTATCTGCAAAAGATGTACGACAACCGCAACAAGGTGATTCAGCAGGGCAGGAAGGCACTGGAAACCGAGTTTTACCGCATCCTGGAAGACCGGACGCAGGGACCCAAATTTGCAGATGCTTTCATCCTGGCGGT
>CASBQM010000693.1 GCA_949127645.1 Synechococcales cyanobacterium PMM_0036 | reverse complement strand
GGCTAAGAACTTGAGCCGATTGGGATTGAGTCCCGACAAATCCCACTGATGCACCTGCTGCTGCCTAAGATAGCGAATTTTCTCAACGGCTGTGAGAATCGCTGCCGGAGAATTTGCTGTCGCTGGACGGCGCAGCCAATTCAATCGGGTATTTCGGATAGCGGCATCTGGTTCTAAGAGCTGATTGAGAAACGATCGCCGTTGCCGAGTCAGCAGCGGTTTGAGCAGCCGATAGGTTTTGAGCATGGCTTGACGGCGAGCCGTTGCCACCATCCGCTCCAGAGTCGTCACCCCTGGACGTACCCGCTTTTCGCGGTAAAGCCGCTCAGCCGCCAGTTGAAATAAAACCGTCATGTTGTCGTGCTCCATTGCCCGCTCTAGCAGCCAGAGGGCTAACGGCTTGAAATCCTTGGCAGTTAGATCTTGAAACCCCAAATAGAGCTGGATCTGCTGCAGGTGCTCCGTTCGAGTTTGACTGCGTTCAGCGTAGTGGGTCAGGGATTCAACTGGAATCTGCAACTGGTGGGCGAGAAACTCGACAACCTCAGAGGGGACTTGCTGCAAGTCATCTGGACAGAATCCGAGATAGCGTAGTGTGCAGAGTTGCAACGCAAAGCCCAGGCGATTTTCTGAACGCCGCTGTCGTTTAATTTGGACTTGATCAGCCGGGGTGAGGGTGAAATATTGAATCCGATCGGATTCTGGAATTGCATCCGGAAACTGGCTGAGGCGATTGCGCTCTGCCTCACTGAGAAAATTAACGGGCATGGAGGGTATTGAACGATTAAGAAGACTTGTAGCCTGTGCCACAGTAAGGACAAAAGCGAAACTTTAACGACAAAATCGGCTCCTGGCAATGCTGACAGCGGCTCAGTAAAGCAGTACCGCAGGCAAAACAGTACTGGCTGCGAAGATCCGTCCACATCGGGTCGGGAGGACTCCCAGGAATCCAACAGCGGGGGCAAACCTTGAGCTGAACCCCAGGCGTAACGGGTGTCCCTTGGCAGACCGCATCAAGATATTCCACGGGAATTGCTAACGCCAATGCCAATCCATTTCTAGCTCGGTGGTTCAAGCGTTGGGTGGCTCCACTCTCAATCTTGCCCAGGGTTTGTCGATGGACTCCGGCGGCTTGGCTTAACTGCACTTGGCTCAACTGACGCTGCGATCGCAGACGGCGCACATAGTCCTGGAGGGATTCTTGAGGCTGAGGGGTAAAATCAGACAGCAATTGCGACATAAAACTCATGCAGCAAAACGACATAGGGGGAGTACACTATTGTCTACCACAGCGGCAGTTTTTAGACAGAATAGAAGCTCATGCGGATTGTGACTTTAGCGACCGTTGCAACTGAATTCCTCAACCGTCCTGGCTATGCCTCTAGCACCCGCCGTTCTTATGAATCCACGCTCCTGCCCCTGCTAGAGCAATACGGTCAGACCCCGATTGAGATTTTGACTCGTCCCACCTTAGAAGACTACTTCAACAGCCTGACACATCTGGCTTACACCACCCATCGACGGCACCAGGCGATCGTGCAATCGCTGCTCAATTTTGCCCTGGAACGGGGTCATCTCAAAGCTAACCCGATTGCTCAACTCAAACAGCGCAAGCCAGATAGCAGCAAAGGTGAACACGACAGTGATCAACCGATTCGCTACCTCAGTGATGAACAGTTACGATACCTCTATGACGCCATAAAATTGAATGCACGGATGAATGCCTTAGTGTTCCTATTGCACCAAACTGGAGCCAGAATCGCTGAAATTCTTGCCCTCGACTTGGCAGCAATTGATCAAGGCAACTGCAAGTTTCAGGTGATTGGCAAAGGCAACAAACAACGCTGGTGCTTCTACGGTCTAGAGGCGGCTCAAGCGTTGGAGCGATATCTCCGCTACGATCGCCATCCTGACTCTCCAGCCTTGTTTACAGCCCAACAACCGATATCCGGTATCACTGGCCGCTTGAGCTATGCGACCGCCTATAAAGACTGGAAAGACTTCACTCAAGAGCCTCTATTAGCCGGAATCCGGATTCACGATCTCAGACATACCTTCGCCACAGAACGAGTTGGATTGATGGGCATTGAGGAGCTGCGAGCCTTGATGGGGCACGAGCACATTCAAACTACATTACGGTATCAAAAAGTAACATCAGCCCGTGCAGAAGTTGTCGCCAGACAAGCACTATCCGAACTGATAAAATAGACAATAAATATCGGCGTTTAAGATAAATTGCCTGAACTAATAGTGTCCTTTGTTTGAACAGCTCAAGAGTATGCAACATACTCTTGACCAGCAAAGTGAGTGTTGGAAGCCTCAAAGCGGCGTCCCTCAATTTGCTGAAACCCAGTCTGAGCAAAGGTTACAGCTATTTAGATAGGCTTGGAATGGTCAAAAACGATGGCTGAAAGCAATGCAGCGTAAGGGTTTCAGCCTTAGCGTTGTTTTTTGTTCTGTTGCTAAACAAAGGCGGGGAAGCTTTACTGCAAATTGCTGACTTGTGTGCGGCACGGGCAGGTTTATTGCTGACTGAGTGGGAAGAGGCGTACCGCGATCCAGTGGTGCAGCAGGGATTCTTTACGGATCTGGTGCGTCAGACAATGGCGGTGGATTTGGGTGACTTGATGGAGCCCATTCCACCTCGAAAGCCTCGGACAAAACGAGCGAAGTCCTTTGAGACTGAAGAGGGTTCTATCGTTGCGACCGTTGACAAAGCAGCTTTACTGGCAATGGTGGATCAATTAGAGTCTGAGGCCGCTGTTGAGGAGGAGAGACAACAGCAGGTACTAGCAATCGCCCATGATGAAAATGTATCGCAGTGGATTGAGGCGATCGATCGAAAGCTCCAAGATGCCCCTGATGCCAGAGTTTCGTTCACTGAACTTTGCTGGGGCTTAGGAATGCCTTGGGTTGAAGTGTGGTTGGGGCTGCTATTAGGCGGCTTTGAGCTAGAACAGCGCGGGGCATTTTATCAGGCTCCAATCTGGGTGAAGTACTTCGAGGATCAAACAGCTTCAGGAATTTGACTGGATAGGGATTTGAAAATCTCAGCAATTCCAAATTCGACACTATATGGGCGTTTCAGCGTTTCTTATTGAGATTGGCTGCAATAAGCTCGGGCTGTTCTGTAGACTTGACAAATCAGAAGAAGTTTACATCTGAGAGAAGAAATTGGGTGATGTTGACTGAAAAGGAAAAGCGAGACACGCATACTTATATTCCTACACTTCTGTCTGTGCAAGACAAACATTCCGAATTTGGAATTGCTGTAGATGGAGCGCTGTAAAAGCCTAGTTAAGAACTTTGAGCGCACACTGTCTCATGCCACGACCAAGTTCAATCTTTGCTTTGTCAGGCTAATGCTGAAGCGGCTTGCAGCTCCTTCCTGAGATCTCAAATGGATTCTATAAATCTCTGGATTTAGAAAGGGCTTTGTCGATATCCACAATCCGATCACCCAAGAGCAGATACGCCTTCGGCTTGATAGTAAGGATTCTTACAAAAATAACTTGAGCAACTTTTGAAACAAGCTGTCTGCCTGCAAGGCTTACCAAGTTTTAGCAGTGCAATTTAAATTTGTAAGGATCCTAAGCATAGTTAACAGTGCGGTGATGGGTTCAGATACTGCATTATATGTTGGGTCGATGGGACTGATGCACCCTAAGCTGTGCCCGGAGCTGGGCAATTTCCTGAGCCATATCTAGCACCATTGCGGCTCCGACCAAGTTCAGCCCTAGATCTTGACGCAACCGCTGAATCTGAGCAATTCGAGCGATCTCGCGGGAATGCAGTAGGTCGCCGATCGCTTCGATCACGCCTAACTCAACATAAGACAGCACAACCGTAATTGAAGTCTCAGCCACCAATGCAGCATATTCAAAGGTGTAGAGTTGTTCACCTGTGGATGAAACCATAGCTTTTGAAAGACTGAAGCTCATAATGTAATCTCCTCTAACTGGGCACGCGGGTTAAAACTCGTATTTGCCTGAATTTTTTCGTAGTATTCTTGCTCGATCGCACTGAGATCTTGGGGCGTAACCATCTGAAGTTTGGCGAATAAGTTACCTCGTCCTCCTTTTGGCAATGCCCAACCTTTGCCGCGTAGTCTCAGCGATTGTCCCGATCGTGCCCCTTTAGGAACTTTCATCGTCACGCTGCCATCCGGTGTCGGCACTTTGATTTGTGCCCCTAAAACTGCCTCATCGGGGCGAATCGGAACATCGCAAACGAGGTCATCGCCCTCAAATCGCCAGAAGAAGTGCGGCAACACCTCGATCGTTAGATGTAGATCGCCGCGCTGTTGAGAAAATGGACTCGGACGACCTTTGCCCTTAATCCGAATGCGGCTGCCGGGTTTCGCGCCTACGGGAATGCGGACGTTAATGGTTTCATCATCGAGTTGCAGCCGCTTCTGAACACCCTGAAACGCTTCAGCAAAGGTGAGGGCGATTGCCGCTTCGGTATCGGGGGCAGGCGCTTGAGAACGAAATCCGCCGCCATCAGAGCCTCTGGTTGTGCGGGTTCTACGTTGCGATCGACCCAGCAGATCGTTGACAAATGCATCAAAATCGCTGTACTGATCGAAGTTGTCTGCCGTAGCTTGAGTGCTGCTGGGTGCTGCCGCTTCGGTGTAACCGGGCTGGTTCCAGTGCTGACCAAACTGGTCATACTTCTGTCGTTTCTCCGGATCAAAGAGTACTTCATTGGCTTCATTGAGGTCTTTGAACTTTGCCTCTGCGTCTTGATCTCCAGGATTAAGGTCAGGATGATACTTACGGGCAAGCTTGCGGTAAGCTCGTTTGATTTCTTCAGGAGTTGCCGTTTTACTAACTCCCAAGGTGACATAATAATCCTTAAAATCTGTTGCAGTTGGCATTACTGACCTCTTGTAGGTAGAGCTTCAGAAACTTTTAGGAACCAAGTTCGGTTGGCGGTAAACTCTAAGATGGTTAGATCAAATCGTTGCATGGCTTTTGCTATTGACTTGTGCAACATACAAGTGTGCTCAGCTATTCAAGATCAGATGGAAACAGCATCAAAAGGGCAAAGCTCCTAATAGATGTCAAGGTCTACCTGTTCATATCTTAAGTTTGACGTGCTTCAGGAATAATTTCCTCGACGGTTACCGTAATTAATGCGCCATACCAGCACCGCCCCTAGATGAAGCATGAGCGTCAGACTGGTGTCGGTTATTAAGCCATCATAACCAACTCTTTAATGTCCGATCGCCATCTATCGATAAATTGCACCATTAACCAAGGCTCGGAAGAATTCACCCTCTATGTATGTGAATTTAGCGAAGTTAGTAAATGAGTGGCGCAATCCTTAGAACCATTATCCTACCTTAACCTCGCTAATATCCTGACCTCCTCAATCTGTCAGTGGCTCTAATGCTTAATTGCCCTAAAGCTTTTCAAAAGAGAGATCACAAGTATTTATTACCATGGGCTTCATTACTCCTGCTCACTCACAACCGCTTAAGCTGAATTTAAATTCAAGCTTATCTTTGCAAACTTACCTGGTCTAAATTAGATGAGTGCTGGAGAATAGAGGGTAGGCATAAAGATACTAATGTGTCATGCATTACTTTGGACAAACGGCGGGGTTAACGGCTACGGCATGAGATAGCACAAGGAAGTGGGTGAGACTTTGCATCACCATAAAGGTAGAGAACCTCAATAGAGTCATGAAATGAACACAGTTATGATGTAAAAACACGCAACCGATAAACTGTATGAGGCTATCAAGTGCTAGTAACTGCTGATAATATTAGCCAATGTTAAATGTACGCAGTGTATGGTTAGAGTAAAGGTGTAGCAAGTGTTCACTCAACATTTTCAGAACTTGGATTACGTTACTTTCTGTACTATTCCACGTACTGAATTTGCTGAGCGAATCACTATAGAATTCCTTTAGATTTTGTATCATCAAAACTCACAGCAGATCTTCTGGGTGAGGCGGAACTGGAAAAGTAGGATCAAGCTCAAGAGTATTGGAATTTGCATTAGTAGAATCCTGTGATACTCCAGAATAAAGCGATCGATCGTGACTACTATCTTCGCCACCTGAAACCCTACTCAGATCCTGATCGCTCAGTAATTCTTCATCAGTGTTTTCATTAAGTAATTCGTTAGACTTTTTATCAGACATTGGGTTTCTCCTAAAAAAGTGAGAGTGATTTCATAATACTAAAATCGAACTGAGTCGTGTTATCTGAATATGAACGATACTTTATTATGATTAGCAAGCGATCGACAAAACAAACTTCTGGATGACTTTGTTAGTTATCTTACGTTCTTGTAAAGATCATGGCTCCATCGCTATTTGAGGGATTTCATAGGAGAGATTGCTGCCCTGTCTAAGCTTTTTCAAGGTTATCCATAATGCTAGAAACTGAGGTAAAGCTTTGCTAAGCCAGCTATTGGAAACTTTACCCTCAATTTACTCGAAACAGCTATGGAGTCTTAATTAAAACTTATCATTGCGATCGCATCTTGGAGGATGCTATGAAACTAACAAAGCAAGATTTATTAGAACGTGCAGATCGTGTTTATGACGCAATTGTTGTAGGCGGCGGTGCAGGTGGGCTGTCCGCTGGCATTTATCTCCAACGTTATCTTGTGTCCAGTCTAATTATCGATAAAGGCAAAGCTCGCTCATTCTGGATGCAAGAATTGCACAACTATCTTGGCTTACCACCTGATACACCGGGGCGATCGCTTCTACGGCAAGGCAGAGAACATTACCTCTCTTTGAGCGGTGATATGCTAGATGGTTTTGTGGAAGAGATTGTAGATAAAGGAGAAACCTTTGCCGTAACAGTCAAAATTGGTCGGCAAGACAGTATCGAGCAAACCTTTCATGCCAGATACCTGATTGCTGCCAGTGGCATTATTGACTACTTACCCAATCTAGACAGCATGCGAAATGTTTATGACTATGCTGGGTACAATCTGCATGTCTGCCTTATTTGTGATGGCTACGAAATGGCAGATAAAAAGGTAGGGGTGTTTGCCAGCACTGCTAGTAATGCAGAAGTCCTTTTTCCTCTGGGTTGGTTTACGCCCCATATCACCCTGTTCACCCAAGGACTGTTTGAAATTGGAGATGGGTTACGTCAGAAATTGCAGGAGCAGGGTTATCAGATTGTCGAAACTCCGATTCTACAATTTCTGGGTGAAGACCACCTGATGAGCGGTGTGGAACTAGAGGACGGTAGGGTGATTGAATTGGAGGCTGGCTTGATTTCCATGGGATCAAAATATCACACTGAATATCTTAAAACGTTTAATTTGGAAATACAGGATGGCAATCTGGTGACAGATAAAATGGCTCGCACATCTCATCCTCGTATTTTTGCGATCGGCGATCTTAAAGTCGGACTCAATCAAGTGGTGGTTGCCGCTGCGGATGGAGCTTTGGCTGCGACCCAAATCTGGCGGGATCTGCGGCGAAGTCAACCCCGATCGCATCACTCCCAGTTGACCTAGGGTGATAATACGTCTTTTGGGGGAGCGAAGCTCCATGCATATTGCTACAAACTAACCAAAAGAATGAGTGATAGGCTAACAGCAGTAGCCACAGTGATAACGTTGAAATTCTTTATCTCCATGTTATTCCCTATTTCTTTTCTTGCTGATGAACTTAAGCACAATGGGATTGCTAAAGATGTGCCAGAACTGCTGCAGCATCCCGCTGTTTTGACTGAGTTAAGCTATGCCCTCAGTCCGATCGTGCATGAGGGCAAATTGCAGCCTTACGGGTTCCTTGTCGTTGAGAAAAATTACCTCTCTGCGATCAAGAGCACCTGCGATAAGTTGTTTATCAATCTGCCGGAAGCCAGGCGAGTTGCCGATGGTTGTCACAGCTTCTCGATGTTCAGAGATGGACAGTTTCAAGGGG
>CASBQM010000692.1 GCA_949127645.1 Synechococcales cyanobacterium PMM_0036 | reverse complement strand
ATGCCCGCATTGTTGACGAGTACATTCAACGAGGGGTGTGCTTCAGCCAGCCGAACTGCGAAAGAGCGGATGCTGGCGGGGTCAGTCATGTCAACGGTTAGAGATTGCATACCGGGGTTGGCGGCAGTGGTTTCATCTAGGGCTTGCTGACGACGTCCGGAGATGATGACTTGGTTGCCTAAAGCGTGAAAGGCTGCGGCGAGGGCGCGTCCAATGCCGGAGCCGCCGCCCGTGATGAGAATAGTGTTGTCAGTTGTTTTCATGGTGTATATCTTTTGTTGGCTTTGTTATCGAAGGAGACGGTCAGCGATGCCCAACGACCAGGCTCATCAAACGCAATCTTTGCCCAGTTCTTGGTTCGGTTCCGTTACTAAGGCAATTTTTACTTTGCCTTTGGTTAGTGCTGTATCCTTTCGCTACAGGTTCATCGTAGACTTGACAAGTGTTATTTCTAAATACACAAACCCCGCAGAGGATTGCCTAATCCTGCCAAAGAAGGCGTTGGTCAGGCAGAAATAGTTCCTATACTGAGTACATGAGCAGCGTCAAACCAGTCAGGAAGTTAGCATGACGATCGACACACTGAGCCACGAAGTAGCGATCGACAAATGTAAGGAACTGGCAGCATTAGTCGATCGACACACGGACAGCAAGGGAAACGGTGCCCATGCAACCGCGATCGACTCCTTAGTTTTCATGCGAGAATGTAACGCCTCCACAACAATTCGAGGGGTCAGCGAACCGATGCTTGCGATTGTGGTGCAGGGCAAAAAAGAAGGGATGCTGAATGAGGAAACCTATCAGTACGGCGTTGCTCAGTACCTGGTTGTTTCGGTGGACCTGCCGCTGAGTGGATGTGTGATAGAAGCGACCCCTGATCAGCCTTATCTAGGCTTTAAGCTGAAGCTTGATCCAGCCCAACTGTGTGACATCATTGCTCAAACAAATCTAAGCATCGGCAAGCAAGAATCAGTCAGAGGCTGGTTTGTCAGCGATGCCGAGCCACCGTTGATTGATTGTGCGATCAGGCTGACGCGCCTTTTAGATACCCCACAGGATATCCCGTTCCTCGCACCAATGATTATCCGTGAAATCTATTACCGTCTGCTCCTGGGCGAACAAGGCGAAGCAGTGCGTCAGATCGCCACCTCTGGCAGCAATATGCAGCGCATTGCTGAGGTGATCAAACTGATCCAGGCTGATTTTACAAAGCCGCTGCGGGTTGAGGATCTGGCGGAGCAAGCCAATATGTCGCCTTCATCGTTCCATCGCCACTTTAAAGCAGTCACCTCGATGAGTCCGCTGCAATATCAAAAACACTTAAGGCTACTAAGAGCGCGGCAGATGATGCTTGCCGAGGATGCTGATGCATCTTATACGGCCTATCAGGTCGGGTATGAAAGCCCTTCGCAGTTCAGCCGCGAATATTCTCGACTATTCGGTGCGCCGCCGATTCAAGATATTGAGCGGTTACGGACAGCCTGAGCGAAGGCTGGCTACCTGTGTGTCGCGGAAAGCTGTACAACCATTTCTGTACGAGACGAAACCTCAAGCTTGCGGAACATTCGCTTCAAAGCCTGCTTGACAGAATTTTCGGTAATCCAAAGTTCAGTTCCGATTTCTGCGTTAGTTCGCCCTAATGCTACTAAGTCAGCAATCTGCAACTCACGCGCCGTTAAGCGTTGGCGTAGCCTCTCTAAAAGAGACTGGCTGCTCAACAGGTGGCATTGAGATTCTACCTGTTGAGCAGCTCGCGCAGTTGCGATCCAAACCGATAGATGTAAACAAACGGCACTCATATCTGCGAGATCTTGAGTGTTAAAGGCAGGCATTGATTTTTCACGAGTGCAGCCCACAGCTCCCACTAATTGACCTTGATCGATGATTGGGCCTGCCATCACATGCCAATGATCAGGACGAGGACAAATCATTGCCCATGCTTTCGGAGATGTCACTAATCCTTCATGAACAGGCGTATGACGTTCTGCAATGTAACGCGCCACAGGATTATGTTCAATAGACAAGGCAACATCCAACACTTTTTGAAACTTGCGATCGCCTAGAAGCTGGTCGAAGAAGAAGATCCCCGATCGCTTAGCGGCAAAGTACTCACCCAGTTTTGGCACGAGTTGCGATCGCAAATCATGCTCATCTTTTACCTGTTGAATGGCTTCAAATAGAAGCTGCAAAGAACTTGTCATAGAAATGAAAAGAGTACTCGATCGAGGACTAGGCGCGGCAGGTTACTACTCCTAGTATAAGAACAGATTTCATTGCAAGCGCTATTAAAAAGGTTGACTCATGACTGCCTCACAAAAGCACATCGTTGGTCTGGTCATTTACCCCGGCATGACCGCACTAGACATTATAGGACCGCAGCAAGTTTTCAGTGCGCTGCCTCATGTTCAGATTCATCGTCTCTGGAAAACGCTAGATCCGATCAAGACCGATGACGGCATGGTGATTCTGCCGGATACCACCTTCGACAATTGTCCGCCCTTAGACGTGATTTGTATCGGTGGCGGCTTAGAACAGAAAGCAGTCGTCGATGATTCAGAAGTGCTTGAATTTTTGCGTCGACAAGGAGTCACCGCCAAATTCGTTACGTCTGTGTGCGGCGGGTCTGAGTTTTTAGCAAAGGCAGGACTGCTCCAGGGCTATCGAGCGGCAACTCACTGGATGATGCGAGAACAGCTAGCCGGGTTGGGTGTTGAAGTCGGCACAGAGCGCGTCGTGATTGACCGAAATCGCATGACGGGTGGAGGAGTAACCGCAGGCATTGATTTTGGCTTAGTGATTGCTGAAAAGCTTTGTGGTGAAGAAGCCGCAAAGATTGCTCAACTCTTGATTGAGTATAATCCAGCGCCACCCTTTGATGTAGGTTCACCCGAAAAAGCGGAACCTGATTTAGTCAACAAGGCGATCGTATTGGTAATGGAGACATTGGGTTTAGAGGTAAAACAAACAGCCTGATATAGCTGTATTACTCTTAGGACATTATTGAGGGCACACGTTGCGCGCCCTCAATAATGTCCCTGTCTTAACCGTCTTGACTAGGGTTATATGACTACAAATCCAGAAACTGATGGCGCTTTCCCAAGCTGGGTACAGATCAGTTTTTATGCAACTGCGATCGTTTTCAACCTCTGCTTGATTGCTCAGGTTCTAACGGTTGGAGTTGCCTACTTTACTGATTCAACTTGGTGGGCTGTTCATGTTCAGCAATTCCAAATTCAGATTTTGACAAGAGGTAAGGGCAAGCAGGAGAATCAGGAGACTTCCCCAAGAGAATCCTGATGGAGCCAATGACTCTGAGTTTTGGTGCATTGATTGCCTAT
>CASBQM010000691.1 GCA_949127645.1 Synechococcales cyanobacterium PMM_0036 | reverse complement strand
GGCGATCCAGGAGCAGAATATTCAGGTGGGGGCTGGGCAGCTAGGGCAGGAGCCTTCTTCTAGCGATCAGGACTATCAGCTTAGCCTACGAGCCGTCAGCCGTTTAAAGGATGCTTCAGAGTTTGAAAATATTGTTCTCAAGACCGGGAGTAATGGCTCTCTCGTGCGGCTTAAGGATGTTGGACGAGTAGAGCTAGGGGCTGAAAACTATGGCACCGATCTGACGTTCAATAACCTGCAAGCCGTGGGGCTGGGAGTGACGCAGCGTCCTGGTAGCAATGCCCTGCAAACCAGTGAAGCCATCAAAGAAGAGATGGCGCGGCTCAGTGCCACCTTTCCACCCGGCATGAAGTATGCGGTGGCGTTCGATACTACGATGTTTGTGGAAGCCTCGCTGGAAGAAGTTGTAATCACGCTGTTAATCGCCGTCCTGCTGGTGGTATTGGTGATCTTTATCTTCCTGCAAGACTGGCGAGCAACGCTGATTCCGACGGCTGCAATTCCGGTGTCGCTGATCGGGACATTTCTGTTCACCAAGGCGTTCGGTTTCTCCATTAATACCCTCACTTTGTTTGGTTTGACTCTGGCAACCGGAATCGTGGTGGATGATGCCATTATTGTGGTGGAGGCGATCGCCGGAAAAGTTCAAGATCGCGGGATGCATCCGATTCAGGCGGCATTTGAGGCAATGCGAGAACTTTCGGGAGCCGTAATTGCCACGTCGCTAGTGCTGATGGCAGTCTTTATTCCGGTCGCGTTTTTCCCCGGCACAACGGGCGCAATTTATCAGCAGTTTGCCCTGACGATCGCTTTTTCGATCGCCGTTTCTACTTTCAATGCCCTGACTCTCTCGCCAATGCTGTCGGCGCTGCTACTGCGTCCTCGTCAGGAAAATCATTCGTTTCTCGGCAGGTTTTTTGACGGCTTCAACCGAGGGTTTGATAGAATTCGGCGCTGGTATGAGCGATCGCTTGGCTTTTTGGGGGGCATCCGGTACATTATTTTGGCGATCTTTGTCGCGTCTTTGGGGCTAACCGCCTGGGTTTATGGCATTGTGCCCTCTGCCTTCTTACCCGAAGAAGATCAGGGATATTTTATTACGATCGTTCAGGCTCCAGAAGGCTCCTCGCTGAGCTACACCAAGAAGATTCTCGATCAGGCTTCCGAAACCGTACGAGCGCTTCCCGAGGTGCAGTCTAACTTCGCTATTACGGGATTTAGCTTTACGGGCGTTTCGTCCAATCAGGGCATTATGTTTACTCTGCTCAAGCCTTGGGGCGATCGCAAGAAGGCAGCTCAGCAGGTGAAGGCGCTGATTGGGCAAGTGCAAATGAAATACTTTGGCGACACTCGCGCCCGGATTTTTGCCGTCAATCCTCCTTCTATTCAAGGCTTAGGCAACTTTGGTGGCTTCCAGATGGAGATGCAGGATCGGCGAGGCAATTTGCCCCTCGATCAGTTTGTTGGCTACCTCTATCAGCTCATGGGAGTTTCCAACAAAAATCCTAATTTGGCTGGGGTTTTCAGCACTTACTCGGCTAGCTCACCGCAGTTGCTCGTGGAAGTCAATCGCAACCGAGCCAAAGCGCTAAACGTCGGCGTGGACACTGTTTTTGAGACTTTGCAAAGCTTCTTAGGCTCGCAGTATGTTAACGACTTTAACCTCGATCAGCGCAACTATCGAGTGTATATCCAGGCGGATCAACAGTTTCGCTCTAAGCCGGATGATATTCAGCAGCTTTACGTGCGATCGCTTGATAACCAGATGATTCCGTTAAGTAATCTGATTACCATCCGACCCACTACCACCGCTCAGACTATTACCCACTACAACCTCTACCGCTCCATATCAGTACAGGGAGCTGCCGCTCCTGGCAAGAGTTCGGGTCAAGCTTTGCAGGCGATGGAGGAATCTGCCAAGCAAATCTTCCCGCCCGGTCTGGGCTACGAGTGGACGGGGACGGCGCTAGAGGAAACGGAATCTGGCGGTCAGGCTCCGCTGATTTTTGGCATTGGTCTCCTAATGGTGTTTCTGGTGTTAGCCGCTCAGTACGAGAGCTATGTTGATCCCATTATCATCATGCTGACCGTGCCGCTAGCGGTGCTGGGCGCGCTGAGCGCTCAGTCGTTACGGGGTTTTGCCAACGATGCTTACTGCCAGATTGGTCTAGTTATGTTGATTGGGTTGGCGAGTAAAAACGCCATTCTGATCGTGGAATATGCCAACCAGCTCCGGGAGAAAGGGTTAGACATCACGCGGGCGGCGATCGAGGCGGCACAAGAGCGCTTACGTCCGATTCTGATGACGGCGATTTCGGGTCTGGTCGGCTTCTTTCCACTGGCGATCGCCACAGGAGCCGGAGCCGCTAGCCGTCAGTCATTAGGAACCGCTATTTTCGGAGGATACCTGCTATCTACATTCCTCAGCCTGTTTCTGGTACCCATTCTCTACATTGTTATTAAGAGTCTGGACGATCGCTTCTTCCCGCCCAACAAAGACCGTAAAGAGCAAGAACGGATGATGGAACACTCAAAGTAGATCGAGCTATTTGGGGTGTTCCCAATCTCGGTGTACCCAAGCTAATTAGATTGATTTGCAGCAACCTAAAATACTGTTTAAAAGGATGACTAGCAGATTAAGGGGCTGGTCAGCAGATTAAAGGGTCGATTAGCAGCGGGACTAGCCGAAAGACGGATGGTAAATTTTAAGAACGGCTAAACAATAGCTAAAGCTCAATCTTTTCTGTCGCGCAACTTTAACCCACTCGTCGGTCTTAATTTCTTATGCCCTTTCCTAGAGCCAGCGGCATCCTGCTGCATCCCACCTCTTTCCCCAGTCGGTTTGGTATTGGCGATTTGGGCACCGAAGCCTATCGCTTTATAGAGTTTTTGGCTGCTAGCGGACAGCAGATCTGGCAGATTTTGCCGCTGGGACCCACGGCTTATGGCGACTCGCCCTATCAATGTTTCTCGGCGATCGCAGGAAACCCCATGCTGATCAGCCCTGAGATTCTCTGCGGCAAAGGTCTGCTGTCCGAAGAAGATTTTAATGATTTTCCGGAGCTGCCTTTACGGATTGACTTTGGTTGGGTCATCCATGTGAAAACGCTGCTGTTGCGCAAAGCTTCCGACAATTTTAAGGCGCAGGCGACCCCTGAATGGCATCAGGAGTTTGAGGAATTTTGTCAGGGCGCTGCAAATTGGCTAGACGACTATGCGCTGTTTCGTGCGGTCAAAGATGCCCACGGCGGCGCGAGTTGGAATACTTGGGATGAGGCGATCGCTCAGCGCAAGCCGGAAGCTCTCGAGCAATGGCAGCAGCAGTTGGTTCCGCAGATTTTCTTTCATAAATTCCTTCAGTTTGAATTTGCTCAGCAGTGGGCAGATCTGAAGCGATATGCTAATGAGAAGGGCATCCAAATTTTAGGAGACTTGCCGATCTACGTGGCACACGACTCCGCGGACGTCTGGACGCATCCCGAATTGTTCATGCTGCGCACCGACGGCCGGCCGGCAGTGCAAGCGGACGGCGATCTGGTTCGCCATCGTCCCGGACGGCACGAACAGCGCGGCCTCCTTGCCGAGGTGGTCGGCCACCTTCGCTTCGAGGGCGTTGACGGTCGGGTC
>CASBQM010000690.1 GCA_949127645.1 Synechococcales cyanobacterium PMM_0036 | reverse complement strand
ACGTCATTTGGCAGGAGGGCATTAGCCCCAGCGTGATTGTAGAGTTGCTGTCTCCCGGCACTGAAAATGAGGATTTGGGGCAGATCAAAGGCGATCGCCCTATCCCGACGAAATGGCAGGTCTACGAGCAAATTCTGCGGGTGCCTTACTATGTTTCGTTCGATCGCTACACAGATCAGCTTCGCGCCTTCACCTTAGTGGACAGTGCCTATCAAGCTATTGAGTTAAGAACGCCAAGAATCTGGATGGCGAATCTCAACTTGGGTTTAGGTCTATGGCGCGGCGAATATCAAGGTATTACGCGTCAATGGCTGCGCTGGTATGATGCCCTAGGAAACTGGGTTTCTACGGATATTGAGCAGATTGAGCGAGAGAGGCAAAATGCTGAGCGAGAGAGGCAAAATGCTGAACAAGAGAGGCAAAATGCTGAACAAGAGAGGCAAAGGGCAAACCGATTAGCCGATCGCCTCCGAGAGTTGGGCGTTGATCCAGAGGCTTAGGGATTTTGGATTTTGGATTGGCTGTCGCATTTAGCTTGGCTGCATCAGTTGCTAGATACCGAATTGTTTTGGGTGGGCAGCAGATAAATTAAGCCGGAGATGAGCGTCAGGGCTACGGAAATCCAGAAGGCAATGAGGGCAAGCTGTTCCAGTAAGGGAAAAGGCGCAATGAGAAGGGCGATCGCCGCAATTTGGCTGACGGTTTTGAGCTTGCCCCAGATATTGGCTCCCGAAATCTGAGTTTGATTGACTCGCCATCCGGCGATCGTTAATTCCCTTGCCAAAATCAGAAACACTCCCCAGGCGGGGATTTGCCTCAACTCAACTAGGCAGAGGAGCGGTGCGAACACCAACAATTTATCCACTAGCGGATCTAGAAACTTGCCCAAGTCTGTCACCTGGTTCAGCCGTCGAGCCAGATAGCCGTCGAGCCAGTCTGTTCCCGCAGAAATCAGGAAAATTGCTAGGGCAATCCAGCGAGAACGATCGCTAGGCTGATAGAGCGGGTAGGGCGGGTAGAGAAAATACAGCAGCAGCGGTACGCCAAATAACCGCGAGACCGTAATCCAGGTCGGGAGATTCATTGCTCTGCCTTAGTCTGAATAGTCAAGACTTGTGGTGGGGTGGCATCGGGGGGATAGAGAAAATTGAACTCGACCAAACGACGGCTATCCGGCGGCAAGGTCAGCGTCACCAGCGGTTCGCCCTGCTGTCCGCGTTTCTGTACCAGATGAAAGTAGCGCGTTTGGGGAAGACCGCGATCGTCGGTGTAGCGAAAGCGAACCGTGCCGCGAAAGAAAGTTTGGCTAGTCTGACTAGTTTGACTAGAGGAGTCGAAGAATTGCAAACCTGTTGACCGATCTTCCTTGATGGGAGTCTGCACGGTCAGCATTACCGTTTGAGTCTGGGTGGTGGGGTTGTGGAGCGGCAGAGACAGATCATACTCAATGCCGTAGTTGCCGTGGGCTTCATAGGCGGTGTCGGGATAGCGTACTAGAATCGGAGCCGTCTGGCTTTGCCCTGTGCCCAACCTGCCTCGCGCCAAGGTGCTGAGTCCGTAGGAAAAAGCGGCTCCGGCGGCGGGAATGCTGAGTTCTGTGCTTGTGGAATTATCGGTGACTTGCGCCTGCCATCGGGTGCCTCGCGCTACCCCCGCCACGCGACCATAGACAATCTGATTGGTAGGCAGCGTGTTGTCTTTGAGGGAGGGCGGACGATCGCGCGCCCCCGCCAAGTCGCCGTTTTCTAGAAGCGATCGCCATTCTTCCAAATTAGGGGGGCGATCGCTGCCGTCCGCATTGTGCCGCGCCATCAGCGCCAGACTAGCCACATACACCGCGCCACTGCTCCTTAACCGCATGAGAGTCGAGCGACCATTTAGGGGCGGATCTAGGGTGGCAACTGGAATCGGCAGATTCATTGCCATGCGGTACTCCTGGGGCGGAATTACAATTTGGGGCGGAAAGAGATCCTGCCGTCTGCCGCGCAAAATGTCGCTCATGACGCGGCTGCCGGGGCCCGCATAGACATTGCCCTCCGAGTTATCTAATACCGAGGGTAGCTGAATAAAGGGCGCATCAGGTTGGCTGAGATAGCTTGCGGCTTGCAGCGTTTCTAGGGTAACGGGGCGATCGCCCGGATTGTAGACAATGATGCCCAGATAGAGGCTGCTCAAGTTATCTGGAGCCAGGGCGCGAAAGGCATGATGGGCAAAGATATCGAACTCGCCGTTAAAGGGAAAGTTGAGATGGGCGGGGGGATACTGCTTATCGTGGGGCGGAAAAGTAGACAGCAAAATGCCTTCTGTTTGCACCAGCTCTGGGCTGTTGCTATTGAACACAGGGACTCGATTGAGCTGTCCCGGCAAAGGGCGGACGACCTGCGTTTGCACAATTTCTTGAGGAGTTTGAGACAGGATGGGAGGTAGAGCTTGCGCTAAGGAGAAAATTAGCATTACTTTTTTTATAGATTAAATTGCGGTAATGCTAACGTGCTGCGGCTGCGATCGCACTCGCTCACACCAGATTTCGATATTCGGATACTGGCTCATGTCATAGCCTCCTTCTGTCGCCATGTGGGTATAGGAATAGAGGGCAATATCGGCGATCGTGTATTGCTGATTCACAAAAAATTGGCGATCGGCGAGGTGCTGCTCCATTACCTGCAAAGCGGCATTTCCTTGACGCTGATGATATTCAATAATGGGAGCAAATTTATCGGCTTGCTTGGCGATCGAGATCCAAAAGCGAGGACGCGATAGATTAGCGCCCAGGCTGAACTGCTCAAAAAACAGCCATTGCATCACCTGTGCGCGATCGAGCTTTGCCTCTGGCAGGAGCGGCGTTGCGTCTGCTAGGTAGAGCAAAATTGAGTTAGATTCCGTTAAAAATGTCCCTGACTCAATTTCCAGCACAGGCACTTTGCTATTGGGATTCTTCTGTAAAAAATCGGGTAGCTTCGTCTCCTGCTGAAGGATATTTACCTCTACTCTTTCAAACAGAATGTCCAATTGAGTGAGGAGCAGCCGGACTTTATAACAGTTGCCAGATAGGGGAAAATCGTAGAGTTTATACATAGTTCAGAATATATTTCAGAATCCGCGCTCAAAATTTGCGCTCAAAATTTGCAGAGATAGCAGTTATTTTAAGACCTTTATTTTAAGACCTTGCGATCGCCCCCATGACCCAAAACCTGAAATCTTGGGTAGCCTACGGTTGGATAGCCCATAGATTGTCCAGAATCTAAAATCCAAAATCCAAAATCTAAAACCGCCATGCTCAACTCCCTCGATTCTTTCACAACGCTAGATGTCTTAGCTCCCTGGGCTTTTGCGATTGGACTCAATGCAATTTTGGTGGCGATCGCCTGGATTGTGCCCAAAAAGCTTTTGACCCCTGCCGGACTCATTCATGCAGGCATTCTAGGTATTATTCTCTGGGGAACGCTAGGCTGGCGGGGCTATGTCGTCATGATGTTCTACTTTCTAGCGGGTTCTGCCGTGACGCGGATTGGCATGAAGCAGAAGGAAGAAGCCGGAATTGCCGAGAAGCGATCGGGGGCTAGAGGTCCTGAAAACGTCTGGGGGTCAGCTCTCACCGCTACGCTTTGCGCCTTAGGAGCCTACGGACTGGCTGCTGCGCCCTTCCCCTGGTCGGCTCATGTGATTTTCCTGCTGCTCTTGGGCTATGTGGCTAGCATCAGCACTAAGCTTTCGGACACCTGCGCGAGCGAGGTGGGCAAAGCCTATGGTAAACATACCTTTCTGATTACCACGCTCAAGCCCGTCGATCGCGGCACCGAAGGAGCTGTCAGTCTAGAAGGCACGCTGGCGGGTATTGTCGGCTCGGCGGCACTAGCGATCGTCGGCTGGCTAGTGGGGCTAATTACCCCGATCGATATTCTATGGTGTATGGTTGCCGCCTTCATTGCCACCAATCTAGAAAGCGTTATTGGCGCAACCCTCCAATCTAAGTCTGTCTGGCTGACTAATGAAGTGGTAAATATT